>JBLFXB010000024.1:0-25025 GCA_047611925.1 Polaribacter sp. | reverse complement strand
AACCCAGTAATAATACCTTTAACATCACTCGGTATAAAGTGCTGTTTTGCCGACTCTTTTATTTCGTTTTCCCAAGCCACATAAATAGCAGCTTCAATAGCGTCTGATTCTAATTTGTAGTTCCAGTTTGCTAAAAAACTTTGTGCTTTTTTCACCTTTCCTTTAAAAGATAATTCTTTTAAATAGGGAACTAAAATTCTAGCAGGAATGGATAGATAATCTACTTGTAAGGCTTTCATATCATCCATTGTCATTTTATTGCCTGAACTTAATACTTCGTTTACACGATCACCACGATATGGATCTGACCAAGAGTATGCAATAGCATTCCAATGTGTATAATCTTCTGGTGTTACGTTTTGATTGGCTGTTGCTAAAAACCCTTTTTTAGGATTGTATGCATGAGGCTTTTCAATAATAGGTAAGTAGCCATCCCATTCATAACTGCCGTCTCCAGGAACAGGAACCAAACCGCTAAAATTATTTCTGATAGGAGCAATACCAACTGCTTGCCAACCAATATTTCCTTCTTTATCTGCCCAAATCATGTTTTCTCCAGGAATATGACTGTAGTTACAGGCTGCTCTAAACTCTTCCCAATTTTTTGCTTGATCCATTCTTAAGGAAGCCAAATATGGTGCTCCTCCAGGTTCTAGCCATGCACAACGAACGGCATATGCTTTTAAATTTTCTGTATCAATGTGTGCAACAGGGCCATGTTGTGTATAGAAAAAATTACCAGAAATATCTTCTTGATTTTTTACTTTAATAGTTTCAGAAATTACATTCATATCCACCCATTTATCCTTGTATCTATATTGGTTCAGGTTTTCTGGATTTAAGTCATATACATATAAGTCTTCACCATCAGTTTTAAAAACTGTAAGCCCCCAAGCTCCGTATTCATTATGACCAATTGAGATTCCGGGAATTTCTGGTTCACCACCACCAATTACATTCCAACCTGGAGCGACTAAATGTGCCATGTATCGCAATGAAGGTACAGCAATGGTTCTATGCGGGTCATTAGCCATATATGTATTTCCATCTTTCATAAGCTTGCCACTTACTACCCAATTGTTACTTCCAATAGCTAAGGAGTCATTGTCAGTTTCATTCATTTGTAATAATGCAGTTACTTTTTCTGTATTTCTAAATTCGGGAATAACATCTTCAGGTTTAAATTTTACCGTTTGTCTGTATGCATGATACAATTCTAAAATATCGTGACTAAGTAGTTCTTTGTTGATTTTTGAATCGATATTAATGTCTGGGTCTTTTGGATGAAACCAAGCAAGTTCTTTTGTCTTTTGTACACCAATTTTAGCAACAGAACGGGCTATTTTTAATTCCTCATCAATATTTCCTAAAAGACCTTGATGTCTTGATATAACCACATCTGGAGTCCATTTTTTAGGTTTAATATTGAGTAATTTAAATTCTAAGGGAAGTTTTTTAGGTGTTTTTAGAATCTCTTCAATATATGCGTTGACACCATTTGTATATGCAGTAATGATCTCTTCACCATCCTTATGATAATGGTTCATTTCTGTTTTCATATCACCTCTAAATTTAAACAAACGAGTACCAATATCTCGTTTTAGCTCGCGCTCTCCTAAAATTTCGGCAACTGTACCTGTTGCTTGACGACGCCAAATCTCAAATTGAAATAAGCGGTCTTTTGCTGCAGCATAGCCTTGGGCAAAGAAGAGATCTTTCTGGTTTTTAGCGTAGATGTGATTAATTCCCCATTTATCTCGGATTATTTCTACAGGTTCATTTAGTCCGGATAATTGTAATTGGTTTGTTTTTGTATTTGTTTTTTTACACGAGATAAAAAACAGACTCATCGTCAAAATAAAAATAAATTTTTTCATATTTTTTTAATTTAATAATTGGGATATTAAAGACACAGAAAATATTGTTAGCATAAACCAACCTATAAATCCCTGAATAATTGCCAAATACCTTGGTATTCCTTTAATTGGGATTTCTCCAAAACCTAAGGTTGTAAATGTGTTAATAGAAAGTGTTAATGCATTTAAAAACTTAATTAAAAGATCCATAATTAGTAAAGCGGCAATCCAAATACTAACAATAAGGCTGGTTATTACTTTTCTTCTTTTTGGCAAGTCTACCCAGCGTCCTTTTAAAATATCTGTATGGTTTAAAATTCGGCCAGTCATTTTATAATTATAAGAGGAGAAATAGTAGATGGGTTTTGTTAGCCATAAGAAAAAACTCGGAATTTCTTTTTTACTGTTATGCATGTACCTCTTAAATTCGTTGTAAGACATTACAGATTCATGTTTGTCTTCTTCGTAAATTTCTCTAATCCCTTCTTTTTGTCTAAAATATTTGGTAAAGAATTTTAAACGATTCATTAACTTATTTTTTCTCCCTGTTTCCCAGTTATTTGGAAACAACATATATATAATTGCAAAAAATAGAATTACATACAAAGAAAAAAGAATTGACAAAGATGGGTTGGTTCCATACCCAGAGAAAATTTTTAAGAATTGATTAATTTTCCAAGTAAAATAAGTGTCGAAGGATGGATTTTCTTTATGTAAATAAGCATAGCGTTGTGTCTCTAAATTTTTAAATTCTACATAAACACTATTGGCATAGTTACTATCGTGTTGAAGTTTATAGAAATCGTAAAACTGTCCCAGTAACTGCATTTCAAACTTATAGGCATTTTCTACTTCATACCGACCGTTGCTGATATAGTTGTTATACGTAGTGTCATCTTTAGACAATTCGTCATAATCAAGTTCAGCACCATTTTCCATCAAGTGTTTTAGGTAGTTGTCTATACCGGAAAATGATAACACTTTTCCTTCCCACTGCTTCCATCGATAAACATTATTGATGCTAAACTTATTGATATGTATTAAAAGGGACTTGTTAAAAATGTTCTTCTCTACAATATAAGTTTGATTGTCATTGAAAGATTCTTTTGAAAAAGCAACTCTATAGCCTCCAAAATTATTACTGTAAATACTCGTAAATAATGAATTGTCAACTTCAATAATCACATATCCGTTCCCTTCAAAAATATTTTCGTCTATCTGAGTTTCTTTAATGCTATTTGTTGCAATCTGACTTTCATTACGGGCTGTTTTTGAATTAAAAGTATTGGTAAAAATATTAAAGCTTATGTCAGAAGAATGTTCTATGGAGCCAACATCTAAATATACATTATTTTCAAAACTACAATTGAAAAAACCAATATCGGCTCCGTAATTAGGGTAGGTTTTTTCGAAGAAAAGAATTTCATCATTCCCTAAAACACTGGTGTCGATATATAGTTCTCCTTCAAACGTACAGTTGTAAAAAATTAAGGATGTGACATCAATAATATTTATGTCTTTGGTGAACGTAATGTGAGGCAAGCCTTGTCCTCTTTCACTATTTAGGTGTTCAAAATGAACATTGCGAAAATCAATGTATTTATCGATTACAATGCTGTCTTTTGTTTCGAAAACAGGAGTAATTCCATCCATTTCAAATGCAAACTTCCCATCCGTCTTCTCATCAAATTTTATAAACGCATTTTCGAGTTTGAAAACAGAATCTTTTTCAGCAGCAATCATCTCGAAAAATTGTGTATGGGAAATCTCTTTAAGCGTTCTCTCTTGACTAAATCCGTTACAGAGGAAGCATAAAAAGAATAGTGTGAGTAATTTTTTCATAGCAGAAAGTGTACCTATAAATACCACAAATATATGCTCAAATGTATTGTGGCTTTATAGGTTTGATTATTAGTTGGTTGTATTCTCAAAGTTAATTAATTTTTATTTAAAGTTATAACTCTAAATTTCAGTGTATTTTTTTTCAATAATAATAAATACCCTTTTAAATGAGCTCTCGATACATTTTTTTAGCAAAAAATCACTCGAACTGATATTTAGTGTGCTATTTTACTTAAAAGGAACAGTAAGTTAAAATAATATTTCTTTACATCTTCGTTTCTTGAGTTCTTAAATCAAGGATTAATTCTTTACCTTTGATGCTTCATTTAAAAAACTAAAAGATGCCAGGATTTGAATTATTTGGAGATGCAGAACGTAAAGAAGTAAATGACGTTTTAGAAAGCGGAGTTTTAATGCGTTACGGATTTGATGGTGCTAGAAACGGACATTGGAAAGCAAAAGAATTAGAACAAGAATTACAAGATAACTTAGGTGTAAAACATGCACAATTAACAAGTAGTGGAACTACTGCGTTGAATGTAGCATTGGCTGTATTAGGAGTTGGAGCAGGAGATGAGGTGATTATGCCAACATTTACTTTCGTTGCCACTTTCGAATCTATTTTAGCAGCAGGAGCAACACCCATTTTAGTTGAGATTGACGACACGTTAACGTTAGATCCTAAAGCTGTTGAAGCTGCGATTACATCAAAAACAAAGGTAGTGATGCCAGTTCACATGTGTGGTTCTATGGCAGATTTAGATGCATTAAAAGCAATTTGTGAAAAACACAATTTATTTTTATTAGAAGATGCATGTCAAGCAATTGGAGGTACTTATAAAGGACAAAAATTAGGAACGATAGGAGATGCTGGTTGTTTTTCTTTTGATTATGTAAAAACAATTACATGCGGTGAAGGTGGAGCAATGATTACGAATGACCCTAATTTAGCAGTAAATGCAGATCATTATACGGATCATGGTCACGATCATGTTGGAAGTGATAGAGGAGCAGATACACATCCTTTTTTAGGATACAATTTTAGAATTTCTGAATTGAATGCTGCTGTTGGATTGGCGCAAGTAAGAAGATTAGATGGTTTTGTAGAAATACAACGTAAAAATAAAAAAGTATTAAAAGATGCTTTGAAAACGATTCCAGAAGTTTCTTTTAGAAGAATTTTGGATGAAGATGGAGAAAGTGCAGCATTCTTGTCCTTTTTTATGCCAACAAAAGAATTGACAGATAAAGTAGTAAAAGCATTTAAAGAACACGGAGTGGATGCATATTGGAACTATTTTGAAAACGATTGGCATTATGTACGTAAATGGAGTCACTTAAAAGATCAGGTTTCTTTATTTCCATTATCAGATCAGATACTAAACGGAATGCAAGATTTAAATACAACTAAATTTCCTCAATCAGATGATATCATTTCAAGAAATATTTCTTGTTTGATTAAATTATCTTGGACAGAAGAGCAATTGAACGAAAGAGCAGCGAATATGGTTGCAGCAATTAAATCTGTATTATAGAATGAAAATTATTGCAATGATTCCAGCTCGTTATGGAGCAACTCGTTTTCCGGGTAAGTTAATGGCAGATTTGGGTGGTAAACCTGTAATTGTTAGAACCTATGAAGCAACAGTTGCTACAGAACTTTTTGACGATGTATATGTGGTTACTGATAGTGAAATCATTAAAGCAGAAGTAGAAAAGTTTGGAGGAAAAGCAATGATGAGTATTAAAGAGCACGAATGTGGTTCTGATCGTATTGCAGAAGCCGTAGAGAACTTAGATGTTGATATTGTAGTTAATGTTCAAGGTGATGAGCCTTTTGTGAAGAAGGAGCCTTTAATGAAGGTGTTGGAAGTATTTAAAGGAAATGATGCTGAACAAATAGACTTGGCTTCTCTGATGCAAGAAATTACAGATTGGAAAGATATCACAGATCCAAATTATGTAAAAGTAATTGTTGATGAAAACGATTATGCGTTGTATTTTTCTCGTTCTCCAATTCCATATCCAAGAGATAAAGACGCAGGAGCTAGATATTTTGAGCATATTGGAGTGTATGCTTTTAGAAAGCAAGCAATTTTAGATTTTTATAAATTGCCAATGCGCACGCTCGAAGCAACAGAGAAAATAGAATGTATTCGGTATTTAGAATACGGAAAGAAAATAAAAATGGTGGAAACAGATTTTATGGGGATTGAAATAGATACTCCAGAAGATTTGATAAAAGCTCAAAAATATTTAAATCAATAATACTAAAACCTCATATAATGTATATGAGGTTTTTTTAATTTTAAAGGAATGAATACAAAGATTAAAGTAATTGCTTTTGATGCTGATGATACGTTGTTTGTTAACGAAACCTATTTTAGAGAAGCAGAACATCAATTTGCAAAATTATTGACAGCCTTTGAGACTGAAAATAAGATAGAGCAAGAACTTTTTAAAACTGAAATCAAAAACCTTGGCTTGTACGGCTATGGCGTAAAGGGTTTTATGTTATCTATGGTTGAATGTGCTTTAGAAATTTCTAATAACAATTTAAATCCGACATTGCTAAACGATGTTTTAAATATCGGAAAAGAAATGTTAGAAAAACCAATCGAATTGTTAGAAGGAGTAGAAACTGTTTTAAAAGCATTGCAAGGAAAGTACAAATTGATTGTGGCAACAAAAGGAGATTTGTTAGATCAAGAACGTAAGTTAGAAAAATCTGGATTGATGCAATACTTTCATCACATAGAAGTAATGAGCGATAAAAAAGAAAACGATTATAAAAAATTACTTTCTCATTTAGATATTGATGCGAGTGAATTGTTGATGATTGGGAATTCTTTAAAATCAGACATTCTACCATTGGTGGCTATTGGTGCTTCTGCGATTCATGTGCCTTTTCATACTACTTGGGCACACGAAGAAGTGTCAACAAAAGAACAATCAACAACAACTTATAAAACGATTGCATCGATAGCAGAAATACTTACATTCGTTTAATGGAATATTTAGAGATAGAAACGTGGAATCGCAAACAGCATTTCGAGCATTTTAAACAATTAGTAGATCCGTATTTTGGAGTTACTGTAGAAGTAGATGTAACGAAAGCATATCAAACAGCGAAAGAAAAAAACATCTCCTTTTTTGTGTTGTATTTACATGCGTGCATGAAAGCAATTAATTCTATAGAGAATTTTAAATATAGAATTACAGAAGATGAAAGAATTAGAATTCATGATGTAATTCATGCTTCTGCAACGATTATGAGACCAGATAACACCTTTGGATTTTCATTTATTCATTATTCAAGTAGTTTGGATGAATTTCATGAGAATTTCAAGAAAGAGAAAGAACGAATTTTAAACTCAACAGAGTTGTTCCCGCCAATTAATTCTGATAACTGTATTTATTGCTCTGCGTTGCCTTGGCTAAACTTTACAGGTCATAAAGAACCAAAGGGTAGTGAAAGTGATTCGATAACCAGATTGGCCTTTGGAAATTTCATAGAAAAAGAAAATACATTAAAAATACCTGTTTCTATAACAGTGAATCATGCTTTGATAGATGGCTATCATGTTGGTTTATTTTTCGAAAATTATCAAAAAGCATTAGATACTATTCAATAACCAAAAACTTTCTATATTTTTGCACTAAATAAGATAACACACTATGAGTTTTAGAAATTTTCCAATGGTTCCTCGCGTAGTTTTCGGTAGAGGATGTTTTAATCAATTAGATGAAATATTAGCACCAAAACGTAAAAGCGAAAAAGCACCCTTTATATTTATTGTGGATGATGTTTTTAAAGGAAATGACTGGTTAATCAGTAGAATCCCCTTACACTTTAATGATAAAATTATTTATGTAAGCGCAGAAGAAGAGCCAAAGACATCGTATGTTGATGGATATAGAGATGATTTAGTAGCTGAGTTTGATGAAATTCCTTCAGGAATTATCGGAATTGGTGGAGGTACGATGTTAGACTACGCAAAAGCAGTAGCGCTAATGTTAACCAATCCAGGGAGTTCTGCAGATTATCAAGGGTGGGATTTAGTAAAAAACCAAGGAGTGTATCATGTTGGTGTTCCAACAATTTCTGGTACAGGAGCAGAGGTTTCAAGAACTACAGTTTTAACGGGGCCAGAACGTAAATTAGGAATGAATTCTGATTATACACCGTTTGATCAAGTAGTGCTAGATCCAGAATTATGTAAAGATGTGCCAACAAACCAATGGTTTTATACAGGGATGGATTGTTATATTCACTGTATAGAGTCGTTAACAGGTACTTTTTTAAACACTTTTAGTCAAAGTTATGGAGAGAAATCTTTAGACTTGTGTAGAAAAGTATATATAGAAAAAGATATTCGTGATGAAGAGAGTCAAGATGAATTGATGATGGCTTCATGGCATGGAGGAATGAGTATTGCATATTCTCAAGTTGGAGTTGCACATGCATTAAGTTATGGGTTGTCTTATTTATTAGGAACAAAACACGGAATAGGAAATTGTATTGTTTTTGATCAATTAGAAGAGTTTTATCCAGAAGGAGTTGCAGAATTTAAACTAATGGTAAAAAAGCATAATATTGATATTCCAAAAGGGTTGTGTGCAAATTTATCAGATGCAGAATTCGATACAATGATTGATGTTTCTTTAAGTTTAGTTCCGTTATGGGAGAATGCTTTAGGTGATGATTGGCAGAAAATAATCACTAGAGAAAAGTTGAAAACAATGTTCAAAAAAATGTAATTGTTTTAATTGTGTTTTAAATCAATAATTTATAGTAAATTTGCACCCAAAATAATAAGATTATGGCAAGCGTAAAAAATTTAAAAAAGGATATTAATTATACATTAGGAGACATTATTGGTGTTTGTGATTTAGTACAATTAGATCCAGCTAAAGCAGGAAAAGCAGAAGCTATTATAGATGAGACGATTAATGTATTTGATGCATTAATAACAAAAGTTAACGCAAATGGTGTTGAAAATAAAAAAGCACATTACAAAGCGATAGGCTCAGAATTAGAAGTGAGTGCTAAAGACTTAGTAGCAAAACTTAATAAGTTATAGTTATTAATTTAACTTAATTTTAAAAAACATCTTTGAAAAAAGATGTTTTTTTTTGTATTTTTATAATCGTTAAATACTAAATAGTTTAGGATTACGTTTACCTTAATATACCCTGAAATTAAGAATGGCTAGAGCAATGTTTGAGTACACAAAAACTGTACTAAGAAAAGTGAGTTTTAACGCAGATTTATTCTGTAAAGAGCTAGAGAAAGCGCTACAAAGATTATTACCTCACGAAATAAATGAATTGACAATTTGGATTAAACAATTCACTTCTAATAAACCAGAACTGTATGTTTGTTTAACTTTAATTGATCACTAATAGCATAATAAAAAGGAGAACTAATTATAGTTCTCCTTTTTATTTACGGGTACTTTTTTTATTCTTTTACTTTTCGCAAACGTTTAAACATTCGTCTTGTAAAATCTCTCTCTACAATATGAAGTTTTAAAATCTTTTTAAAAGAAATTACTTTAGATAGTTCTGTTTGGTATTTCACATTCGCATCATAATATGACTTTTCAACGGTTAACATTTTTTTAGCAAATGTTTTCGCTTCTTTTTCACTCAAATTATCGATGCCTCCTTTTTCTGAAATTTCCTTTTTAATTTCACCTCTTTTTCCGTGAAACAAACTGTAGCGTTCTGTATCAAACTTGTTATAAATAGGCCAAAATTTTTCAGCTTCTTTTTTTGTTAAGTTTAACTTTTCAGTAATGTAGGACACTTTTAAAACTTTAACTTTTTTTCTGCTATCTCTGTGCTGAGAAAACAGATTAAAGCTAATTAATAATGTTAAAACGAATGTTAGTATGTGTTTGTTTTTATGCATTATGATTCTATTTCTGTTAATAATGTATTATTATTAAGGGTGTTTAAATACTTTAATATATCATCATCATTTATAGAGGTGTCGTCTTCTATAATGGTATTCTTTGTGAAATCTGCATCTACAAATTCTAATAAATATCTAGAGTTATCTTCTAGGTTGCTATCATGAAACCAGAGTTCTAACTCTTCTGAAGTAATCGTTTCAAAAGACGTTTTTTCATTGGTAGAAAAATAATTCAATCCAACAAAAAGCAACATACATGCCGCAGCAGCTGTTGGTATACTATTTATGACTCTAGACTTTAAGCTAATTACTTTAACTTCTTTTTTAGCGAATTCAGAATTAGAGAATAAGGTGTCTTCAAAATTTTCAAAATAATCATCAGGCACATTATACGTAAGTTCACCTGGTAATTGCTTTTCAATGACTTTAGAGAACACGCTATCTTCAACAGAATTAAAATAATTTTCTGGCACAGAAAATTGCTTTTTATACTTTGAGATATTGTTTAAATAATCTTCGTTATTTTTAGTGTCTCTATTCATTTAATTCTTAGACTGTAAAGTCTTAAAAAGGTTTAATTATTGAGCGTTATTTTTTACAAATTCTTCTACTTTTCTTACCGCATGAAAATATGATGCTTTCAAAGCACCTTCTGAAGTTCCTAGGATTTCTGAGATTTGCGTGTATTTTAGGTTGTCAAAATATTTCATGTTAAAGACTAATTGTTGTTTAGTAGGGAGGGTTTTAATCGCTTTCTGTAGCAGCAATTCTATTTCATTTCCACTAAACATATTATCGCTACTTAAGTCAGATGTTAGTTGTTGATGATAGTCAGAAATGTCTACCTTATTTTCTCGCGCTCTTTTGTTAATAAAGCTAATAGATTCATTAGTTGCAATTCTATACATCCAAGAAAACAGTTGACTCTCTTGTTTAAACTTGTCGATACCTCTAAAAATTTTTATAAAAGTATTTTGTAAAACATCGTCGGCATCATCATGAGAAATAACAATTTTTCTTATGTGCCAATACAAACGTTCCTTATAGATGGTTACAAGCTTTCTAAAAGCTTGTTCCTTTGTGCGTACATTCTGTAGCTGTTCTATAAAAATTATTTCGTCTGTCAACTACTCGTTTTTAGTTTTAGACAATTGGATTATAAAAAGGTTTAAAAGAGAAATTATTTAATTAATTTTTTTCTCTTAGTATATCCAAATAGTCTGTCTTTTTTAATGATCTCTCCAACTCCTTCTGGCAGCATTTCTTCCCACCCAGTTTCATTACTCATAATCATTTTGAGAACTTTTCTAGAGAAAATATGTAAAATTTCAGGGTTAAAATCTTTTATGTCTATTAGTTTTCCGTTGTTTTTAAAGAATTTATATAATTCTTTCATTCTAGGATGAACCTTAAGATTTTCGCTGGTAATATATTCACCAGTTTCTTCCTCTTTATAAGGATACATGTATATTTTAAGATCTCTATAGAATAGTTTACCAAATGCTTCTAAGATTCCGCCACTTACTTTACGGTAATATTTTTCATCAAATATTTGAATCAAGTTGTAAGCACCCATTGCAAGTGCCATGCGTTCTTTTGTGAATTCGCTAAAGTACTCAACCAACTTGTAATATTCTTGAAAATTTGTAATCATTACACTTTGTCCAAGAGAACATAGTAGTTCGGCTCTGTCTAAAAAGTCACGTTCATTAATTTCTCCTTCGGCTCTTAAATTAGCCAATGTAATTTCGAAAACTATTTGTGTGTTATTTGGATCTACTTTCTTTTCACTAAAGAACATTTCTTTAGATTTCTCATACATGTCCATATTTACCTTGGTAACAGGTCTAAAACTACCACGTAAGGCTAAAATATTCTTTTTGTATAAAATTTGAGCAGGCAATAAGTTGTTTCCGTCAGAATCAAACATCACTGCGTCTGTCATTCCATTTTTAACTAATTGTAAACTCATCAATCGATTGTCTACATACATAAAACGTGGTCCAGAGAAATTAATCATATCAATCTCTAATTGATCTTTATTTATGTTGTCGTAGAAAGATTTTACCAATTCTTTAGGGTTGTCGTTCATGTAAAACGCACCATAAATTAAGTTGACACCTAAAATACCCAATGTTTCTTGTTGTAAGCGAGCATCTGTTTCTTTGAAGCGTAAATGCAATACAATTTCATTATAATCTTCTAAAGGGTCTAGTTGAAAACGAACACCAATCCAACCATGACCTTTGAATTTTTTACTAAAATTTATTGTGGCAACCGTATTTGCGTAACTAAAAAATAATTTTTCAGGATGTTTTTTTCTACTTAAACGCTCTTCAATTAAATCAATTTCGTGCCCAAGCATTGTCTTTAAACGTCGCTCAGTTACATACCGATTGTCAGGTTCTATACCATAAATAGCATCAGAGAAATCCTTATCATACGCGCTCATTGCTTTTGCTATCGTCCCTGAAGCTCCACCAGCTCTAAAAAAATTACGTACAGTTTCTTGACCTGCACCAATTTCTGCAAAAGTTCCATAAATATGGGCATTTAAGTTTACACGTAATGCTTTACTTTTTGTAGTTGGTACATTATCTATTTTTTGGTCTCCTTTTAAGGTAATTGCCATCGATTAAGTTTTATAGAACAAATGTACTAAAATTAAGCTTTTCTACTCAATAATTATCTTATTTTTGTAGGTGTAAGACACCAATTTTTCATTTATGAGAATCACTTTTTTAGGTACAGGAACTTCGCAAGGAATACCAATGATCGCTAACAATCATCCGGTTTGTTTATCAACGAATCTAAAGGATAAAAGGTTGCGGTCTTCAATTATGGTTTCTTGGGGTGATAGTACCTATATTGTTGATTGTGGGCCTGATTTTAGAATGCAAATGTTACGAGAAAACGTACAGCGTATTAACGGCGTTTTATTTACACATGAACATTCTGATCATACTGCAGGTTTTGATGATGTAAGACCATTTAGTTATCAAATGGGAGAAGTGCCTGTGTATCTAGATCAAAGAACATTGACCAGCTTACAAAAACGATTTGAATATGTTTTTTCGACTGAGAATAGATATCCTGGAGCGCCTAAAGTAGCGATAAACGTAATAGATGGAACATCTTTTGAACTGAATGGAGTAGAAGTAACTCCAATTGAAGTGTTGCATGGAAACCTACCTGTAACTTGTTACCGCTTTAATGATTTTGCTTATTTAACAGATGTAAAAACAATTTCTGAAAGTGAAAAACGTAAATTAAAAGGAATCAAAACCTTAGTTGTAAATGCGCTACGAATAGACGAGCATCCAACACATTTTAATTTACAAGAAGCGCTTGATTTTGTAAAAGAAATTAACCCAGAGAAAACCTATTTTTCTCATATTAGCCATAAGTTAGGGTTTCATGATGACATACAAAAGAAGTTGCCAGAGAATGTCTTTTTAGCCTATGATGGATTGAAAATTGAAGTGTAGCTTTTGAGAATCAGTTAATGCCTAGTATTTTATGAATTATGTTACTAGTAAACCAATTTAGAAAATCTAAACTGGAAGAACTGTGAGTATTATTATTATTATTATTATTATTATTATTTCAGAATTATATGTACGTATTCTTATGGCTATGTGTTTTAAAGTAAACTTATAGCTCCATTAATAATTTTTCAAGCCTATCAATTGTAAAAGGTTTTTGCAAAACAAAATCAATCGCATGTTCCTCTTTAGCTTTCTCATCAATATTCCATCCAGATACTGTTATAATTTTTATTTTGTTTCCAAAATCATTGCGAATAGCAGCTATTAACTCCCATCCATTCATTTCAGACATGCCAATATCTGTAAAGACAATATCACAAGTATTCTTATTAAGGTATTCTAATGCATCTTTCCCGCTATTTTCAATCGTACATTTATGCCCCATTAATTCTAACAACTCAGAGACATCTTCTGTTATAGAGGTGTCATCGTCTACCCACAAAATATTAAATTTCGCTTTGTTTTTAAGTTTATTTTTATTGATAGCTTTATTATCCTCTTGCTGAACTATTGGAAAAACAATTTCAAAGGTAGATCCTTTAGATAATCCAGAAGATTTAACATCGATACTTCCGTTATATTTCTTTATAATATTAGAAACACCACTCATTCCTAAACCTCTCCCTAATTTGAATCCTTTTGTAGAAAAAAATGGTTCAAATACTTTTGTTTTAGTCTCCTCACTCATACCGATACCTGTGTCAGTAAAAGTTGCGAATACACGTTTACCTTTTGTGCCTGTTTTAATAATAATATCTCCTCCTTCTGGCATTGCTTCAACACTATTTTTAATTAAATTAAAAACAGCAGATTTTAATTCGCCATTATTACCCTCGATTTTTGGAATATCTTTTAAATCGGTTATAACATTTATATTTAAACCTTTCTTTTGCATGCCATCTTTCCAAAGTGGGCGAGACTGCATTAAGCTCTCATCTATCAAGGCATTAAAATCAATAAGTTTGGTGTCTCTGTCATCATTTTTTGTGTCACCAAATTTTTGTAATGCACTTACCCTATCAGATACATCATCTATAATAGACCCAATGTTATTTAAACGTTCAAGAGTACTACCTGAAAAATCGTTTTGAAGTTTGATAACTTCTAAATTCCCCATCATTTGTTGTAGTGAGTTATTAAAATCATGAGCGATAGAAGATGACATTTCTCCCATTGCTTTTAACCTTTGATGCTTAACTTGAGCCTTCTCAAATATTTTTTGTGAGGTAATGTCTTGATTAGAACCTGTTATGTTTTCTACTTTCCCATCCTCTCCTAACATAGGCTGACAAATGACTCTTATTGTTTTTTGCTCTTCATTAGAAAGGTTAATTCGAAATTCAATATCGTATGGAATACATAGATTAACAGCTTTCTCATAAGAACTACTAAATAAATCTAAGTCATCTGTGTGAATTAGTTTAACTAGTGAATCATAATCAGGAGTACCTTTATTTGAATCGAAACCCCAAATTCTAAACGCTTCATCTGACCATTCTACCTTCTGGCTTGGAAGATCAATGAACCAACTTCCGACTTTTGCTAATTTCTCGGTTTGTTTTAATCTCTTCTCGCTTTTTTCTAATTTTAATAGAGCTGATAATTTTTTTTCTTTAGATTTGGTTAATTCTATTTCAATCAGCTTCTCTTTTGTAATGTCAACAGCAGTGGCATAAGTAACCCCATCTTCTTTATTGAAGAAAGCGGACCAGGATAAATATATACATTCATTATTTTTACACAAATAACGATTTTCAAAATTAATGGAATCAGAACCTTCTTTAGTTTTCTTTTTAAATTCTTTAAGTGTAATTTCTTTGTCATCAGGATGAATAAAATCTAAAAAAAATTTTGATGTAAGTATTTCTTCTGAATATCCAAGTAACTTAATAGTAGCTGGATTAACTGATTGAAATACTCCTTCTGGGCTCGAAATCACCATAATATCAGGAGAAAGGTTAAAGAAATTAAAAAAATGTTCGCGTTCTTTATTTGCTTTAATTAATTTTCTGTGCGTGATACTTTGCTCTGTTATATCTCGAATTATAGAAGTTATTTTAATGATTTTTGTTTTCTTTCGCTCAACATTTACATGCCATTCTGTATCAAGTATTTTTCCAGAAGTATTTATTTGTCTGTTTTTAAATTGAAAATGGTGGTTTTCTGATTTTGTCCATTCTACAAGTTTAGCTTTCGTATATTCTCTATCTTCGGGGTGTGTAAAATCAAAAATTGATTTGCCTAAACATTTTTTTGGTGACAATCCATAGATTTTTTTTGAGGCATGATTTGCAAATAATATCTTTCCTTTTTTATCAAAAACAGATATAAGATCACTACTTGCCTTTAATACTTCTCTATGTGCTTTGTTGCTTTCAAGTAATGCTTTGTTTTTATTTTCTATTTCTTGTTCAGCAAGTTTACGTTGATGAATATTCCTGCAAACTTTAACCAGCTCAATTATCTTACCATCATCGTCTTTAACAGGGTAGATGTATTCTGAAAACCATTTTTTTTCTCCTAGCCAATCCAAAAGGACTTCTACTGTTTCACTTTTACCTGTTTTCTTTACTTTTTTAAACGCATTTATGAGTGTATTAGAAACGTCTTTATCAAAAAGATCGTTGGGCATTTTACCGACGATATCTTCAGGAGTTATAGCATAGCATGTTGGGCCATTATAATAAAGATATGTACCATTGGGTTTATGTATGGTAATCATATCTTCAGACGCTTTCATCAGTGTTTTAAAGCGATCTTCGTTTTTTTTTAGTTTGTTTTCTGATTTTAATTCAATAATCTGCTTTTCCAGCTCCTGAATTTTTTTAGGGGTATTCGATTTCATTTTATTTTTTTATAGCTGCAATTTTAATTGTACCGAACGTTTTAATTTTATAAATCAGTAGTTTACGTAAGGTAGTTAAAAAAGAGTTTAGAAAAAAATATAAATTACAAACGTGCTTCAATCCAATTTTTAAAACTGTAAAAATTTTTAGGAGCTACTCCATGTCCAATCGGGTATTCTGAATACACATTTTGCAACTTGTTTGCGTTTAGATATATAGGAGCTTTACGTGCCCATTCTATAGGTAAAACCTGATCAACAGAGCCGTGAGAAATATAATAGTCTGTGGTAATATTTAAATCACTTATGTTGATCGGCAATAAGTCCTCATTAATATAGCCACTTAAAGCAACTATATGATTTACTTTATTTGGGTAGTTTAAACTCAATGCGTAACTTAAAATAGCACCTTGGCTAAAACCAAGTAGAAACGTATTGTTAGGGGCTGTTTTGTAGGTGGTTTTTACGTAATCAATAAACGAAGCAATTTTTGTCAACGATTTTCTTGCTTCATCTAAATCAGAAAATTTTTCATCATTTGCATCTAACGTAATTGCGTACCAAGCAAAACCTCCAAAGTTCATGTTGTAAGGCGCTCTTGCGCTTACAATTAATAATTCGTCTGGTAATTCTGAAGCAAAAGAAAACAAGTCTTCTTCGTTACTTCCGTAACCGTGTAATAAAATTAACAGCGGTGGATTCTCTTGCTCGGTTTTTGGTTGACGAAGAATATAGTGCAATTCTGAATTCATAAATTAATTGATAATCAGTTGATTGTTAGCGAAAATTCCGTAGGCTTTTCCTTTTAGTTTTTTTCCTAAAAAGGCTGAATTTTTAGAAGTGGATAAAATATGTTCTTTAGAAAAAATATATGTTTTTTCTGGGTTAAAGAAAGTGATATTTGCTTTCTGACCCGTTTCTATGTTAGCCGTTTCAATGCCAAAAACAGCTCTAGGTTTTGATGTGATGCAGGCGATACTTTCTGATACGTTTAGTTTGGTGTTTATAGCGCCAAATAAACTTTCTAAGCCGATTGTGCCATCTTTAGCAGCGCTAAACTCTACTTTTTTATTTTCTATATCTATTGGATTGTGGTCTGATGTAATTATGTCAATAACTCCATTTTTTACAGCTTTCACCAATGCTTTACAGTCTTTTTCTGTTCGTAGTGGTGGAGATACTTTTAGATTTCCATCAAAATTAAAGAGTTCGTCATCAGTCAATGTTAAGTGATGTGCACTAACACTGCATGTAACTTGTAATCCTTTCTTTTTCGCCTCTTTTATTAAAGCGGCAGATTTCTCGGTAGAGATTGTTGGAATGTGTAATTTTCCTCCAGTATATTCAAGTAGAAATAAATCTCTGGCTATTTGTAAATGTTCTGCTAAAGCAGGAATCCCTTTTAGGCCTAGTTTTGTGCTGTTTATTCCTTCGTTTGCCAATCCTTCTCCGGCAATTGCCATATTTTTAGGAAAACTAAGTACAAGTCCGTTAAAGTTCTGAGCGTATAGTAATGCAACTTTCGTTAAGTTGTCATTTTCTAAAGGGGTGTTATAGTCCCCAAATGCAATAGCGCCAGATTGTTGCATGTCGTACAATTCGGCCATTTCTTTTCCGTCACTATTCTGTGTTAATGAAGCGATCGGGAATAGTTTAGTAGCATGTCTGTTTGATTTGTTGATTAAGAATTCAACAGCAGACTTGTTGTCTACAACAGGATGTGTGTTTGAGTTTACGGCTACTGCAGTAAATCCACTTTTTGCAGCAGTATTTAATCCGTTTAAGATGTTTTCTCGTTCTTCAAAACCTGGCTCTCCAAAAGAAACACTTGTGTCAAACCATCCGCAAGAAACGTGGAGGTTTTCTAGTTCTACAACAGTGTAATTTGATTTAGTTGGAATTAAATTCTCGATTTTTTCAATTACGCCATCGGTAATTAAAATGTCTTTTTTTTGATTATTGAATTGACTGCTAGCGTCTATTATAGTAGCTGACTTTATTAGCGTACTCATGGTTTGAAGAATTTTAAAATCAATATTTCAAAGATCAAAGATACAATAGCTAGCACTAAAAACCATTTCCAAAGCCAAGTAACTTTATTTTTTTCTTTAATCCCTTGAAAAACAGCTGAAACAGACTCAGAATAGGTTGCGTTTTTTTGTCCTTTTATGAGTTCCTTGATGTTTGAAAATTGCAATGAGCTTTCATGGTTGTTGTAGTTAAAAGCCAATGTATGTATCGTTTTGTTGTTGTGTGTAACAGCATAAAAACCATTAGTGTTTGGTTGCTCAAATGTTTCTAACGTAACCTTGGTGTTGTATGCTTGTTGTAGCGGTATAAATGAATTTGTATTGTTTTTAATTACCAATACTTGGTTTTTCTCTAAAGCAATAGGAATGTCAATTAAATTTGTATTTCCAATCGTATAGCTTGGTTTTGGTAGTTTGGCACTTAATTTTCCGAAGTTGTAAAACAGGGGGACAATTAAAGGAGAATTTATAAAGTTGCTATTTTCTGTATGTAAGGAACTAGCACTCCAGTAAACACTTCCGTATTTCGAAAATAATTTACTCATAAAGTTTTTTTGATTTTCGAAACGAACTAAAGAAGAGGTTTGTGTGAAATTAGTTTGGTAGTGACTTTTTACAATAGGAAACTGAAAGTTTTTAATCTCTTTAGAAAAAACATTTTTGTAAAAAGGGTTTTTAAAATTGATAGCTGTTATTCGTAAAGAGTCGTTTTTTAAACGAAGAACACTTCCTTTTTTTAAGGTGTTGAAAAACGAATTGTAAGAGTTGATGTTTATTTTTTGACTCGGAATAATGACTAAACTTTTATTCTCTTTTAAATGTTTCTGTAAAAAAGTGCGTAGTGTATTTGGAATTTCATTCAGCTCATTTAAGATGATTAATTCTTGTTTTTCTAAGATGTTATAGTTGGTGTTTTGAATAGCGCTTGAGCTGAAATTAAATTCGTTTTTAGTGTAGATTTTTTTCAAGAATTCATGACTTTTTCCAATAGAAAAAACGTTAATTTTTTTAGTCGAATTTAAAGTGAAAAAGTAGTTGTTGTCAAAGTTGAATGCATCACTATAGTTTAGTGAGATTTTGCCGATAAAAGTTGTTTGATTTTGAATAGGGAAGGAGATGGTTTTTTCTTTATTTTCTTCAATAGAAAAAGTTTGCTTGGCAAACACCTTTGAATTATTATACAAAGCAACGGGAACATTTTTTTTTGCAGCTCCTTGGTTTTTGATGATGATATTTAGAGAGAAATTACTGTTGTCTTCGTTGTTTATAAAAACACTATCAATAGAAAGGTTGTCTTTTTGAGTGTTCGGTATTTTAACAAACGAAATAGTTGTTGTTACATTTGTAACATCTAGATTATTTTTTTCTGTATATTTCTGGAAATCAGAAATTAAAATATAGTTATTTAAAGTATTTGTTTTTTCTTTTTCTTGGCTTCTTATTTTTAATAAAATAGCTTCTAATGTGCTATTTTTTGACTCTGTAGTGGTTTTTAAAAGTATGTTTTTTAACTCGATTGCACTATTATTTTTATAAAAACTTGTATTCGTTAGTAAGCTGTATGATTCTTTATCAGAAGTGTTTTCTATAATTTCTTTTATTGAGTTCTGTAATAAATTTCCTTTTTCTCCTGTAGTGTTTAAGCTAAGGGAATTGTCTAAATAGATGAAATTATGCTGCGCTAATTCTGTTTTTTGATTGCTGAAATAGGGTTGTGAAAAGGCAATAATAAGTGCCGTAAAAAGGAGTAATCTAAAAGCTAGAATGATCCATTTTTTTAAGGTTGAACTTTTACGTGTTTGAAGTACTAATTTTTGCAATAAAGCAACATTGGTAAAAGGTGTTTTTTTAAAGCGTTGCAATTGGAATAAATGCACCAAAATAGGAATCAATAAGAAGCCTAAAAAATATAAAAATTCTGGATGTCTAAATTGCATATAGTTGTATCAACTTTCAAATATAGGTAAAGTATTACACATATTTTTTAGGGTTAAAACTTTTCAAAAACACCCAAACCAAATAAGGCAAAATCATATTTGCTAGGGTCGTTTTTATCTAAGCTTCTTAAATTTTTATCTAACTCATTTAAGGCTTTCCAATCGTTTTGTTTTCTGTTTATCAGCCCCAGTTTGCGAGCAACATTTCCAGAATGAACATCTAAAGGACACGATAAATGTGCTGGGTTGTGTGTTTTCCAAATCCCGAAATCTACTCCACAAGTATCATTTCTGACCATCCAACGTAAAAACATATGAATCCTTTTTGCTGCTGAACCTTTTAATGGATCAGAAACATGTTTTTGAGTTCTTGCTTGATGTGGAATCTCGAAAAAGACTTGCTTAAAGGTAGAAATGGTAGTTTTATAATTGCCTGTGTTGTCTTTTATACTTAATACATCTTCTAAACCATTATGTGTTGTATATATGTGATTTAGAGACTTTACAAACTGTACGGCATCAACAGAATTAAAGGTTCGATGTACAAAGTTATGAAAACGCTCTAGGTCTGGTTCTTGATGATTTAGAATAAAATCATGCGGAGAATGATCTAGTAGCTCCATGAGTTTTTTGGAGTTTTTGATAATCATTTTACGATTTCCCCAAGCAATAGTGGCTGTTAAAAAACCAGCAATTTCTATATCTTCTTTCTTTGAAAACTGATGTGGAATCTGAATTGGGTCTGAATCAATAAATTTAGGGTTGTTATATGCAACCACTTTTTCGTCTAAGAATTCTTTTAAATCGTCTTTATGTAATGGCATTTTTTGCGAGTAAAAAAAGAGAAAATAGAAAAGCATTATATGTTGCATGCAGTGCTATTGACCACACCAACCCGAACTTTACGCGAATAAAACCAAAATAGAGTCCCGCAAAAACTTGAGGTGCAATTAATAAAGGTGAAAACAATAATATGCTCGTCGTTATTTCATAATTAGTAATGTGGATAAACCCAAAGGCAATAGCAAAAGCGTAAAATGCTATTTTAAAGTTTTTTCCCTTTTTAAAGAGTGTTAATGGCGCTCTGAATATACTTTCTTCTAATACTGGCGCTATGAGTACTGCAAAAATGAAAAACTGCAAAGTGCTTAATTTTTTTAAAAGGCTTTCTACAGCATGTTGTTGTGTAGAAATGAGTCCGCTTTCTTCCAATGCTGAAATAAATAGTGTAAAAAAGAACGACGTTAGCAAACTAATTAGAAATAGTAAAAAAAACTTATTTAAACGATACAAAAATGTTGTGTTTTCGTCTTTCTCTAAAACAGGGTTTTTAATAAATGCAATGAGTTCGTTTACTGTTTCATTCATACAATAACCCCATCTTTCATGGTTAGTTTTCTGTCAGCCATATCAGCCAATTCCTCATTGTGAGTGACCAAGACAAAGGTCTGTCCAAATTTTTCTCTCAATTCAAAAAACAACTCATGTAAATTTTTTGCAGAAGCAGAATCTAGATTCCCACTTGGTTCATCAGCTAAAATAACGGAAGGATTATTTATTAATGCTCTTGCAACGGCAACACGCTGTTGCTCTCCTCCAGAAAGTTGATTTGGTTTGTGATGATATCTGTCTTCTAGGCCTAAGAAATTTAACAACTCCTTTGCTTTTTCTTCCGTTTCTTTTTTGTCCTTTTTAGCAATAAATGCAGGAATACAAACATTTTCTAATGCAGTAAACTCAGGTAGTAATTGATGGAATTGAAAAATGAATCCGATGTGTTGATTTCGAAACTTAGAAATTTCTTTATCAGAAATTCCGTTTAAAGAAACGTTGTTTAAGGCAAGCTCAAAAGTGGTGTTTTTTTCTGGCCTGTCTAAAGTTCCTAGAATTTGTAAAAGTGTTGTTTTTCCTGCTCCAGAAGGACCAACAATTGCTACAACTTCCCCTTTTTTTATATGAAGATTTACTCCTTTTAAAACCTTTACATCTCCAAAAGTTTTATAAATATTTTCAGCTTTTATCATTGTTTCATATCCGTAAAGCGAATGTATTAAAAATAATGCTATATAAAAACAAAAGACCTTGAAGGTTTAGCTATCAAGGTCTTTTAAAAAATAGGAGAATTAATTTAAAATATATTTTTAAGTTTATTGTAATCTATAAAATAGACCATTCTTAAAGAAAATGTATGTTGATTAGGTTCTTCAAATAATTTGCTCAAATTGTCAAAGAAGTCTAAGTGAGCTTGCTTATTATTACTAAAAATAGAATGTCTGTAAAAAGCAATTAATTGACTACCTGGCGCAAATTGCCAGATGTAATTTACATCTAAATTCCAGCTATTAAAGTTTACGTCATGATCACCTGTGTAACTACTATTTTCTAATGAACCATTCGTTGTGTTAAGTTTTAAAAATTGACTTTCATAAGGAACTTTAGTCCAGTTGTGTCTAAAAGCAAGAGATAGGGTAGATTTTGTGCTAAAATTATACTTACTAGATATAGAATTCTCGTAAGATACACGATCTCTTTGCCCAAAAATGATGTCATTTCCATTTGTGTTCACGTACCCTTGGCCATTGTTGGTTCTGTCGAGGTCAAAACTATATTGCATAGAGAATTGGTTGTTGAATCGATAGTTAGGGCGTAGATTAAAGCCATATCCTTGTTTAGGATTGCTTTTATAATAGGCGTAATACATAAAGTATCTTAAAGAAAGTTTTTTAGTATTGTCTATACTTCCCCAATGATTCACGTTTAATCGCATAGGTTTTTGAAAATAGATACCGCTCATTGTACCTTGTCTTGGTTCATTAAAACTTTTACCTTTTGTGCTAAAGTTGATATTTCCGCCAAAACTATGTCTACTTTTTGTATTTGACCAAAAAGACATGCCAATATCAGTTCCAGTGTATGTTCCAGGTGTATGTAGGTAATTAACTCTGTAATTTAAATTAACTCCCGCACTATTGAAAAGACCTTTTGGTTTTAAGAGTCTATACCCAAAAGAACCATATATCGCTTGCTCGTTATTGCTAAATAATATTCCTAAATCATTTGGATTGTAATCTTTATCTTCAAAATTATAACCAATTTCTCCTCTCCATTTTCCGGATTGTTTTCCAACACTTAGGTCAAAAGATTTTCCTGTGTTAGGGTTGTTGATATCATCAGATATTTTAGTGATTTTAAAAGAGCCATCAACATTATAGTTGCTTTTTTTATCTTCGATATGCCACAGTAATCCAGTTGCATTTGCATCTCTAAAATCTCCAGTCCTAGTAACATTGGTGTTAATTAAAGTTACTGAGGAATTTTGATTAAACTGTTGGTCTATTACTAAAATATTGTAATTAGAAAACGGGTTTGTTACTTCGCTACGGATTTCTTGGGTACTATTATTCTGAATTTCAGCTTCTGTTTTGCTGGTAATTGCATTAAAAAAACCAATACCTAACCCTTTCTTTGTTCTACCAGAGACTTTTATTGCGTTTAGCATTTTAACCTTTCCAGGCTCGTTTATTATGGTTTCGTCAGCGCTTGCTGTTGCAGACTTTATCGGCGAACCGCCAATTCTACGAGAATAAAATAACCTTCCTTTTGTGAATAGTTCTGTTCCTTCTGTGAAAAACTGTCGTTGTTCATCAAATTTTTGCTCAAACGGTCCAAGATTCAACGTAACATTATCAAAAGCTGTTTGGCCAAAATCTGGAATTAGCGTTGCATCCAAAGTAAAGTTTTCTGTAATACCATACTTCACATCCATTCCGGCACTCCAACTAAATTCACTTTCTCCATTTAAACTAACTGAAGTTGTAGATGCATAAGGGTAAAAGGCTAACCTTGTTGGTGGTTTTATGTTTTTAAAATTCTCGAATAATCCATCGTATTGTGTCCAGTTCCCTTGTGTATTATCAATGTGATTCCACGTGAATTGCGCATTTAAATTTTGTACTCTTCGATGAAAGTTAATTCCCCAAGATTGCACCGGCTGATTTGAGAAGCGCAAAGCTCTATATGGAATCTTCATTTCTACTGTCCAGCCCTTATTTGTAATTTTAAATCCGCTTTCCCACACGGCACTCCAGTTAAAATCTTCCTCTCCGTTAGAAATTTTCGAATCTCCTTGTGTGCCAGCACTACTCACTATAAATTCAAATGGGTTCTGTCCATCATCATTAGGGTTAATAGTAACTAAGAAGAAATCTGCATTTCCAAAATTATCCCTGTTTGTAAACTCTGCAGGAATTTTTTCAGGATCTGGAGCATACATTAATGCACTAATGTAAATAGCGTCATCATCATAAATAAGTTTTACTTCTGTTTTGTGAGAATTTGGTTCTTCAGTTCCGTTATCTGGACGCATCATTACAAAGTCTTTTGCGATAGGAATGTTTTTCCAAACAGCATCGTCTAATACACCGTCAATTTTTGGAGGTGTACTAATTCTGGTTGCTGGTAGTTTTTTTCTGGTTATATTTAATTGTGAAAATGAAAGTTGAATTGTAAATATAAATAGTATTGTGAGGATTAATGGTCTTGATTGCATTTTTGTTTTATTAATAGTTTTTGATTGATAATATAAAGACAAGAGAAAATTTAAAGTGTCACATTTACATGTGTTAATTAAATCTTAAAATGATTTTATACCCCAAAACTATGGTTGTTTTAAAGCATAATAAAGCTATAAGTAGTGAACTGTTAGATCTGTGTATTGAAATGTATAAAAAATGTTTCAGCATAAAATGCTAAAGCTTTTTTTAGGAAATCGCAACGCAGCATATGGAATTTTCATTTCTAAAGACCAACCGTTATCTAAAATCTTAACGGCACTTTTCCAAAGGGCGCTCCAATTACGGTCCTCTTTTTCGTTAGATACTTTTGCTTCAACCTGAGTTCCTGTTGTCATTACTTGAAAAAGTGTTGCATTTAAACCATCATTATTTGGGTTTAATACAACTGTAAAATGATCTGCTTGTCCAGAAGTATCTCTACTTGCAAACTCCATTGCTATTTTTGATGGATTTGGATCGTACATCATTGCAGA
>JBLFXB010000023.1:0-25388 GCA_047611925.1 Polaribacter sp. | reverse complement strand
GAGTGCAAGGACCTTGTGGACCGTGTTCAGAAATCCATGTAGACATTCGTACTCCAGAAGAAAAAGCTGCTGTTGATGGAAGAACTTTGATCAATGAAGATCATCCGCAGGTTGTAGAGATTTGGAATCTTGTTTTTATGCAGTACAATCGTAAAGCAAACGGAACCTTAGAAGATTTACCATCGAAACATATTGATACAGGAATGGGCTTTGAGCGTTTGTGCATGGTTTTACAAGATGTAAAATCTAATTATGACACGGATGTTTTTACGCCATTAATTAGAGAAATAGAAACAATTACCAACGCTAATTACGGCAAGGATGAAAAAACAGACATTGCGATTCGTGTAATTGTAGATCACGTAAGAGCTGTTGCATTTTCTATTGCTGACGGACAGTTACCTAGTAATACAGGTGCTGGTTATGTAATTCGTAGAATTTTAAGAAGAGCTATTCGTTATGGATTTACTTTCTTAGATCAAAAAGAACCTTTTATTTACAAATTAGCAGATGCATTAGGTCAACAAATGGGTGATGCATTTCCTGAAATTAAAAGTCAATCAAATTTAATTCACAATGTAATCAAAGAAGAAGAAGCTTCATTTTTAAGAGCATTAGATCAAGGTTTGATCTTATTAGATAAAGTAATTTCAAAGACAAACGGAACAGTAATTTCTGGCACAAAAGCTTTTGAATTGTACGATACATTTGGTTTTCCGCTGGATTTAACGCAATTAATTGCAAGAGAAAAAGGATTTACTGTTGATGAAAAAGAGTTTTCATCAGAAATGACAAAGCAAAAAGAACGTTCTCGCTCTGCTTCTACTTCAGAAACTAGTGATTGGACTGTGTTGGCTACTGATGAAACGAAAGGTTTTGTTGGTTATGATGCCTTATCTGTTGATGTAACTATTTCTCGTTACCGAAAAGTAACCACAAAAAAAGATGGTGATTTATATCAATTAGCTTTCAATCAAACGCCGTTTTACCCAGAAGGTGGTGGACAAGTTGGAGACAAAGGTTTTTTAGAAGATATACATGGTGATGTCATTTATATCATCGATACAAAAAAAGAGAATAACGTACTTATTCACTTTACCAAAACATTACCAAAACACATCAATGAAACTTTTAAAGCAGTAGTTGGTGAAGAAGCAAGACAGTTGTCTGCAAGTAATCACTCGGCAACACACTTGTTACATCAAGCATTGCGTACTATTTTAGGAACTCATGTTGAGCAAAAAGGATCTTTAGTCAGTCCAAAAAATTTGCGTTTCGATTTTTCTCACTTCTCTAAGGTTGATGCAGATCAGATTCAAGAAATAGAAGACTTTGTAAATGCTCGTATTCGTGAGAGTTTACCTTTGCAAGAACAAAGAAGTATTCCAATGCAACAAGCAATTGATGAAGGTGCAATGGCATTGTTTGGAGAAAAATACGGAGATGCTGTAAGAGCAATTCGTTTTGGAAAATCAATGGAATTGTGTGGTGGAATTCACGTACAAAACACCAGTGATATCTGGCATTTTAAAATCAAGTCTGAAGGAGCAGTTGCTGCAGGAATCAGAAGAATTGAGGCAATCACAAATCAAGCTGTAGGTTCGTATTTCGAATCTATGGACAAAGAGTTTGATTCTATTAAACAATTGCTTAAAAACCCTAAAGACACTGCCAAATCAATTACTAATTTACAAGACGAGAACACAGCGTTAAAGAAAGAAATTGAGCAGTTATTAAAAGACAAAGCAAAAAATTTAATTGGCGATTTAAGAAGTCAATTACAAGAAATAAACGGAGTACAATTCTTAGCTGCCAACGTTAATTTAGATGCCAACGGAATTAAAAACTTAGCGTTTGACTTAGGAAAAGAACACAAAAACTTATTTTTAGTATTTGGTTCGGCAATAAAAGATAAAGCATTGTTAACCTGTTCTATTTCTAAAGAATTGGTAGAAGAAAAAGGATTGGACGCTGGTAAAGTAGTTCGAGAATTAGGGAAGTTCATCAACGGTGGTGGTGGTGGACAAAAATTCTTCGCAACTGCAGGTGGTAAAAACCCTGGCGGAATTAAAGAAGCCTTAGAAAAAGCGAAAGATTATATTGTTTAGAAAAAACACAAAGTAACTTAATTGCAAAGGTTCAAAGTATCATTTTACTTTGAACCTTTCTTTTTTTATATTTATACGTTTAAAATAAAGCTCCATGAACTTACAAACTCAAATACTCTTAAAAAAAGAAGCTTATAACCCAATAAGTTATACTTCTAAAATTCTATTATTAGGTTCGTGTTTTTCTGAAAACATTGGAAATAAATTAACGTATTTTAAATTTCAATCGAGTCAAAATCCATTTGGTATTTTATTTCACCCAAAAGCAATTGAAACATTAATTACAAATGCAATTAATGAAAAAGAGTATACAGCTGAAGACATTTTCTTTTTAAACGAACGTTGGCATTGTTTTGAAGCACACTCTAGTTTAAGCTCAACAAATAAAGAAGAATTGTTGTGTAACTTGAATCAACAAATAAAAGTTGCCAACAAACAACTATACCAATCAACTCACCTTATTATTACCTTAGGGACTGCCTGGGCGTATCGTTTCATTGAGTCGGACACTATTGTTGCAAACTGCCACAAAACCCCACAAAAGAAGTTTTTAAAAGAAATTTTATCTGTTGATGAAATTACAGAAAGTTTAGAAAACGTTATTTCATTAATCAAGTCTATCAATAAAAAGATTACCATCACTTTTACAGTTTCGCCAGTACGTCATCTTAAAGATGGATTTATTCAAAATCAACAAAGTAAATCGCATTTATTAGCTGCTGTCCATCAAGTTACAGAACCAAGAAACAGACTTCATTATTTTCCTTCTTATGAAATTGTAATGGATGAGTTGCGCGATTATCGTTTTTATGCTGAAGATATGATTCATCCAAATAAAACAGCCATCAATTATATTTGGGAGAAATTTATATGCTCTTGGATTTCAGAAAATTCTTTTGAAACAATGAAAGAAATTGAAACGATTGAAAGAGGCATTAACCACAAACCTTTTAACCCTGATTCTCAACAATATAATCAATTTTTAAAAAGTATTACAAGGAAAATAATCACTATAAAAGAGCAATATTCTTTTATCAAATTTGATATCTAATCTAAAAAAAAAGAATCTTATAAATAGATTAAATTATTTTTCACTAAATTTATCGTGTTTAACCCCCTGATTAAAAAAAAATGCTGCAAAAAATACTAATAGGAATTATAGTAGGAACCCTAATAGGTCTATTTACTACTTCTTTCTTTTTGCCAGAAAAAACTCCTCTTTTTGATTTATTCTGGACTAAAATCACTGCGACATGTATAATTACTGGTGTTTTTTGTGGAGTATATGCACATTTATCAAAATCTAAATTACAAATATTTCTAGTATCAATTCTAATAGGTATGCTTGTGTTTTACCTTAAATATCTAATTACTGGGCATAATTTAGATCCGTTAACTATGGGTGCATTTACAGGTGCTCTTCTTGGTGGTGGGTTGGCTGCAGCAAGAAAAATAAACACCTCATTAAAAATAATGAGGCGCTTAAGAAGACAACGGGATTCTAAATATAAGAAATATATCTATTAAAGATATTGGTCTACATTTTGCCAAGGACCTCCATTTATTACATCAATTCCGTTATTTGATAAAAATTCAGCTGCTTGACCGCTTCTTCCTCCACTTTTGCAAACAGCAATTACTGGCTTATTAAATGCTTTGATTTCTTCTAATTTTAAAGGAATTAAATTCAAAACAATATGTTCTGCTCCATCACAATGCCCTTCATCCCATTCCTTTTGTGTTCTAACGTCTAAAACAACAGCTCCTTTTTCTAAATATTCTTTGATCTCTGATCCCATATTCTTTCTTTTAAACAGGTCAAATAAACCCATGGTTTTATATTAATTTAAACACAAAGCTATGCCTTTTTCTATAAGTGTAGTGTAGCTTTTGTTACATTTCAATTTTTCTAATTCTGTAATTAACACTTTCTGATTTGAAAAATTATTTTTCACAGATAATTCGTACAACTCTAACATTAATAACCAATCATTTGGATAATTAGCTATCAACTCATTATATATCACTTCAATTTCTTTTTCAGTAACAATAGCATGCCCTCTTAACACTCTTGCTTGAGTGTACAAATTATACAATGCCTTTTGTTTTTCTGTATATTGAGTTTTACGTGTTTTTATTTCAGAAACTTTATTTACCCCTTCAAACGAATTTACTGATGCTGGGCCAGAATAAGCAGAAACAACTCTAACTCCTACTGCCATATCGTAGATTCCCCATGAAGGATCAAATAACGTTATGTCTTCAAAAGTTACCGTACAATTCTTAAAAGATATTAACTGAATCTTTCCTTGTAAATCTCTTGTTCCAGTAATTACTTCTCCTACTACCTTTATACCTCCAACAAATTCTAATACAGTTTCTTTCCCTTCACAAATTCCGTATGCTTCTAAATCTCTCGGACTCATATCTTCAATCGGAATATTGATTCCTTTTAACTTCCCTATCGGGCTTCCGAATCCTTCTGAATGATATTCTATTCCGTGACCTATTAACTCCTTATCTCTATTTGCTAATGCTGTTGGCCCGGTTGTTTGAATATAAATAGACTTTCCTTCAAATTCAATCACATTGCTAAAATGTCCAGAAACCTGAATTCCAGTACTCAATTCTATGGTTCCTAAATTTTTAGAATTTATGAGTTTTTTCACCCCTTCTAGACCTCCTTTTCTAAGTGACATGGTATTCGCAAATTGTTCTAAGACCAGACTTAGCTTTGCAAAATTTGGAGTTACAAACAACTGTGGCTGTGGTTTTGTAATGTCAAAACTCTTATCTGCAGCTTCTAAAGAATAAGGCAACTTTTCAACATCATCGGTTAAACACCAAGCACTTTCTCCTATAGAAGAAAGCAAACCAGCACCATATATTTTCGGGTGATTTAATTCTCCTATTAACCCATATTCAACAGTCCACCAATGCAAATTTCTGATTTGTGCCATTTCAGACACTTCTCCCATATTATTTTGCAACTCTTCTACCGTTTTTTGAGCTTCTGAGACTTCTTCTTCTGTAGAGCTTGGGTCTTCTTTTAGTATGGATAATAATCTAATTGCTTCATACATTTCATAATCTTTTGATGATGAAATTGCTTTACAACCAATCTCTCCAAAACGTCTTAAATATTCTGCATATTCTGGGTTTGCAATAATTGGTGCATGACCAGCAGCTTCATGAATAATATCTGGCGCAGGTGTGTATTGAATATGATTAATTGATCTCATATCAGAAGCAATTACCAATACATTATAGGCCTGAAACTCCATAAATGCATTTGGTGGAATAAATCCATCAACAGAAACAGCAGCCCAACCAATTTCTTTTAAAATACGGTTCATTCCTTCCATTTCAGGAATCGTATCTAAAGAAATTCCTGTTTTCACTAACCCTTTTAAGTAAGATTTATGAGCTACTTTACCTAAATAATCAATATTCATTCGCATTACATAACGCCAAACAGCCTGATTCTGAGATGTATATTCTCCGTATGGTTGCTTAACAATAAACTTATGTAAGTGTTTCGGTAATTTTTTAGTTACTTCATTCAATTCAAAACGACTCTCCATTTTACAAAGATACGAGCTTGCACTCTTTTTTAAGTTGATAATTTGCTCTGTAAAGTTACATGTTTTGAGATTGATTCACATAAAATTAGTATTTAAAAGCACCTATTTATAATCTTAGCTGCTTTCAGAACAAAATTCACCGAAGAAAACACGATTTCCATCAACTTATATTCAGAAATTACACGCAAAAACGGGTGTCATTTACAAAATGACTGCACCATTAATTATTGATAAAAAGACAGAGGACTTAACAAAAGAACGATAAACGGTATTTGTTACGATGAAAAATTAGGAGGGAACTATTCTCTAACGGTTTCGTGAAATATTGTTATCATCCTAAAAATCTTTCTTATTTTTACAGTATAATTTATCAGTATGAACAAAAAAGTAATCTTACTTATTTTAGATGGTTGGGGAATTACACAAGACCCTAAAATTTCTGCAATTTACAATGCAAAAACTCCTTATATAAACTCATTGTACACCGATTTTGCACATGCAAGTTTAAGAACAGATGGAGAACATGTTGGTTTGCCAGAGGGACAAATGGGCAACTCAGAAGTTGGACATATGAATTTAGGTGCTGGTAGAATTGTGTATCAGAATTTAGCAAGAATAAATAAAGCAGTTGTAGAAGATACGTTAGCGCAAGAAAAGACGTTGATTGATGCTTTTGACTATGCGAAAAAGCATCATAAAAACGTGCACTTATTAGGACTGGTTTCTAATGGCGGAATACATTCACATATCAATCATTTAAAAGAACTGCTTAAAGCAGCAAACGATAATTCCGTAGAAAATGTGTTTTTACACGCTTTTACAGACGGTAGAGATTGTGATCCTAAATCTGGTAAATTCTTTATCAATGACATTGAAAACACCTTAAAAGAAACCAATGGAACGCTCGCTTCAGTTACTGGTAGATATTATGCAATGGATAGAGACAACCGTTGGGAAAGAATTCAATTAGCCTATGATGCTTTGGTGAATGGAACCGGTAAAAAATCTACAAACGCAATAGAAAGTATTCAGCAAAGTTATGATACTGGCGTTACGGATGAATTTATCAATCCTCTTATTATGGTTGATGAAAATCAGCAACCAAAAGCAACCATTCAGAAAGACGATGTTGTTATATTCTTCAACTTTAGAACCGATAGAGGAAGGCAATTAACCAATGCATTAAGTCAAAAAGATTTTCCTGAATTCAATATGAAAGCCTTACCGTTGTATTATGTTACCATGACAAAATACGCCGAGACATTTAAAAACGTTCATGTTGTTTATAATTCTGACAACATTGAAAATACATTAGGTGAAGTGCTGGAAACTGCCGGTAAAAAACAAATAAGAATTGCAGAAACAGAGAAATATCCACATGTTACTTTTTTCTTTTCTGGAGGAAGAGAGCAAGAGTTTAATGGAGAGAAGAGATTATTATGTCCATCACCAAAAGTGGCAACCTACGATTTAAAACCAGAGATGAGTGCCTACGAAATTAGAGACGCTATTATTCCTGAGTTAGAGAATGGTGCTGTTGATTTTGTGTGTTTAAATTTTGCAAACGGAGATATGGTTGGGCATACTGGAGATTTTGATGCAGCAGTAAAAGCTTGTGAAGCAGTAGACATTGTTACAAAAGATGTAATAACTGCGGCATTAGACAATAATTATACAATCCTCTTAATTGCTGATCATGGAAACTGTGAAACAATGATGAACCCAGATGGAACTCCACATACCGCACACACAACCAACCCAGTTCCTTTCATTTTAATTGACAAAGAAATCAAATCAATAAAAAATGGTATCTTGGGCGATATTGCTCCTACAATTTTAAAATTAATGGGAATAGATCAACCAAAAGAAATGACTCAAAAATCCCTAATTTAACTCTTACTATGAAAAAGCTATTATTACTTTTTGTTTTATCAATTACAATTAATTGTATTGCACAACAAAAACACGCAACAAAAAATACTTCTGGAGATTTAATAGGAATTACTGCAAGAGCAGATTTTGATCAGCAACCCTATACATCTTGGTTTAAACTTTATAGCGATCGCTATACTGTTGACAAAAAAGTTGCAAAAAAAATAAAAAAAGGGTTAAAAAATATTACAATTAAAGCTTTTATGGGAACTTGGTGCGGAGATAGCAAAAGAGAAACCCCAAAGTTTTATAAATTGTTATCACTTGCTAAATTTAATTTAGAAAATTTAGAAATGATCACTGTAAATAGAGGAAAAAAAACACCCGATCACTTACAGAAAGGTTTTGATATAAAAAGAGTGCCTACTTTTATCTTTTATAAAAAAGGGGAAGAAATTGGACGTTTTGTTGAACGTCCTAGGGAAACTTTAGAGAAGGATATTTTAAAAATTTTAACAGGTAAAGAATACAAACATTCATACGATCATTCTAAATAACATATGCTACCAAAAGACCATTTAATTATTGCCATAGATTTTGATGGAACCATTGTTGAGGATGCGTTTCCTAAGGTTGGCAAGCCTTTGCTTTTTGCTTTTGAAACCATTCTAAGGCTACAAGCAGAAGGGCATCGTTTAATACTTTGGACATATAGAAGTGGTAGAAAATTAAAAGAAGCTGTCGCATTTTGTGAAGAAAATGGCATTGAATTTTATGCTGTCAATAAAAACTATCCTGAAGAAATTTTTGACGATAAAATAAGTCGAAAAATTCATGCAGACTTGTTTATTGATGATAGAAATGTTGGTGGTTTTTTAGGTTGGACAGAAATCTATAAACTCATTTTCAATTACGAACCAGTAGTCCCTAAAAAGAAAGGGTTATTCTCTCTATTTAAGTAATCCTGGTTCACATACAACACTATTTTATTCCATCAAAGTAACTTCTTTCTATACTTTCTCTAAAGTCTGGATGCGAAATATTTACCAATTCTTTTACACGTTGTTTAATGGTTTTACCATATAAATTGGCAATACCATATTCAGTAACAATATACTGAACATGCGCTCTAGTTGTTACCACTCCAGCACCTGGTTTTAAAAAGGGCGTGATTCTACTAATTCCTTTATTGGTAACTGAAGGCAAGGCAATAATTGCTTTCCCCCCTTCACTTAAGGAGGCTCCACGTATAAAATCCATTTGACCACCAACACCAGAATACATATTATGCCCTATAGAATCTGCACAAACTTGGCCTGTTAAATCAACTTCTATGGCAGAATTTATTGCAACCATTTTAGGGTTCTGTTTTATTATAGAGACATCATTTGTATAATTAGAGGCTCTCATTTCTATAAACGGGTTATCATCTACGTAATCATATAATTTTTGAGAACCGATAAGAAATGTTGCCAAAGCCCTACCTCTGTTTACTTTTTTATAGTTTCCATTAATTACATCCTTTAAGATTAAATCTATCACACCATCAGAAAACATTTCGGTGTGCAACCCCAAATCTTTGTGGTTTCCTAATCTTGATAAAACAGCATTCGGAATACTTCCAATTCCCATTTGCAATGTGCTTCTATCTTCAATTAAACTTGCAACATTGTTTCCTATCAAGTTTTCTATTTCAGAAGGCGGTGCAATTTCGTGTCCTGGCAATTGATCATTACAATCAACAAAGGCATCAATTTCTGACACATGAATAATTCCTGCACCAAATGTTCTTGGCATGTTTTTATTTACTTGAGCAATCACATACCTTGCGTTTTCAATCGCTGCTAATGTTGCTTCTACAGAAACGCCTAAAGAACAATAACCATGTTTGTCTGACACAGAAACATGAATTAAAGTTACATCAATATCTATAATATTGCGTTTAAATAAGGTTGATAATTCACTTAAAAAAACAGGAGTATATGAGCCGTTCCCTGCCTTTAAAGTATGACGTACATTCTTTCCTATAAAAAAGGAGTTTACATGAAAACTATCTTTATAAATTGGATCTGCATAAGGAGCTTCACCTTCTGTATGTAAATGACAAACCTCTACGTTTCTCAATTCTTCATGTCTTGCAGACATGGCATTTATTAATTGTTGTGGCGCAGCTGCAGCTGCTTGTATATAAACTCTATCGTTAGACTTTATTACTTTTACAGCTTCTTCTGCTGTTACTGATGTGTACATTTTATGTGTTTTAAAAACTACGCAAATTTAAACACCGCTACCTATATAAAAGCTGTCAAATATCATCTTTTAAAAAAAAATTAGCGGTTCTCTATTTCTTTTTTTAAAGTATCTTTGCCGACTAACCATACAGTACAATGATTCAAATTAAAACCTTAGAAGAAATAGAAATCATGCGCGAAAGTGCTTTAATCGTTTCTAAAACTTTAGGAATACTTGCCAAAGAAGTTAAACCAGGTGTTAGCACACTACAATTAGACAAAATTGCTGAAGAATATATTCGTTCTGAAGGAGCAATTCCAGGGTTTTTAGGTTTATATGATTTTCCAAATACATTATGCATGAGTCCAAATGCACAAGTTGTACATGGGTTTCCTACTGATAAACCTTTGATTGAAGGTGATATTATTTCGATTGATTGTGGTGCTTTAAAAAATGGTTTTTACGGAGATCATGCCTATACTTTTGAAGTTGGAGAAATTGATCTAGAGACTAAAAAACTATTGGATGTAACCAAGCAGAGTTTATACGAAGGCATTAGAGAATTAAAAGCTGGAAATAGAGTTGGAGATGTTGGTTTTGCTATTCAACATTACGCTGAAAAACATGGTTATGGTGTCGTAAGAGAATTAGTTGGACATGGCTTAGGAAGAAAGATGCATGAAGATCCAGAAATGCCAAACTATGGAAAAAGAGGAAGAGGTAAAAAGTTTGTTAACGGAATGGTTGTAGCAATTGAACCGATGATAAACATGGGAACTCATAAAATAAATCATTTAAAAGATGGTTGGACCATTTTAACTAGAGATGGAAAACCTAGTGCTCATTTTGAACACGATATTGCAATTGTAGATGGAAAACCAGAATTACTTTCTACGTTTAATTACATTTATGAAGCGTTAGGAATTACTTCTGACGAAGAAAAAGAATTCAGACAAAAAGAGTTCGTTTTATAATCCATTTTTCTAGTGAAAACAATCTTTAAATTTTTTCTAAACCTATTTCCTAGACCTTTACTCATAAAGTTGAGTTATTGGGTTAGGCCAATAATAGCTTTGTTTTTAAAGGGAAATAATTTCACAGACCCAATAGACGGAAAAAGTTTTCGGAAATTTTTACCGTATGGATATGAAAAACAAAGAGAAAACGCATTATCTCCAAGCACACTTTCTTTAGAAAGACATCGATTACTTTGGATGTATTTAAAAGAGAAGACAGATTTCTTTACCGCACAAAAAACAATGTTGCACATGGCTCCAGAGCAATGTTTTTTGCCCCTTTTTAGAAAACAAAAAAATCTTGATTATACTACTGCAGATTTATATTCTCCTATTGCAGATGTAAAAGCAGACATCTGTAATTTACCTTTTGAGGAGAGTTCTTTTGATGTCGTCTTTTGCAATCATGTGTTAGAACATATTACAGACGACACCAAAGCAATGCAAGAACTGTATCGCGTTTTAAAACCTGGCGGAATGGGAATCTTTCAAATTCCGCAAGATCTATCTAGAGCAACAACCTTTGAAGATGATACAATAACAGATCAGAAAGAGCGCGCTCAAATATTTGGGCAATACGATCATGTTCGTGTATACGGTAGAGATTATTTTGACAAACTACGCTCAATAGGCTTTAAAGTTGACGAAGTAGACTATACAAAAAAAACCGCTCCAGAAATGGTAGAACGATTTTGTTTATCTAAAGGCGAAATTTTGCCTGTATGTTTTAAGTAATTAGTGATTTAGTCAACATTTTTAAACTCTTGTATAGTTCCTACAGCATCTAAAAAGAGTAAAACAACATGAATCTCTGTGTTGCTCTCTAAAAAACGCTTGGTTTTTTCTAATCCCATTGCCATAAATGCAGTTGCGTATGCATCTACATCTGCACAATCTGACGTTGAAATAACAGAAGCACTTAATAAATTACTTTCTGATGCAAAACCTGTTTTTGGGTTTACAGTATGTACATACTTTTTACCTTCTTTGGTAATTCTAAACTTTCTATAATTACCCGAAGTTGCCATGGATTCATTTTCTAAACGAATGGTGGTTTGAAAAGACTGTGTGCCATCTGTATTTGGTTTCTCTATAGCAACTGTCCAAAATTGTTCTTTTATATTTTTTCCTCTTGCTCTAATCTCTCCTCCAATTTCAACTAAATAATTGGTGACATTTTTAGTCTCTAAAAAACGCCCAACAACATCCACCCCAAAACCTTTGGCAATCGAATTGAAATCGAAAACGATAGATGCATCTTCTTTTACAATTTTACCATTCAATAATTGTGTTTTATCAAATCCTACCAATTGCATCATCTTACGAACCTCTACACTGTCAATGTTTTTTTTAGCTTCTTTAGGTCCAAAACCCCAAGCGTTTACCAAATTACCAACCGTTGGATCAAAATAACCATTAGTCTCTGTATATATTCGTTTTGATTTTTGATATACTTCTGTAAATAATGCATCAACAAATATTGTAGTATCTCCGCTATTAATTTTCGAAATATCAGAAGCAGGCAGATATGTAGACAACGATTTATTCATTAAATGAAACACACTATCTATTGATTTTTGAAAGGTATTTGGACTGTCATTTAAAAACGTAATATGATACGTAGTTCCAAAAACAAAACCCTCTAATTGAACAATTTGTGTCTCTTTTTCTGAATTACAAGAAACTAAAACAGTGATTAATAGCAGTAAAAAATACTTTTTCATTCTTAAAATCATATTAAAAACAAAGATACACCATAAAATACTCATAAAAACATCATAAAAGATGGTTATTTGTTAATTTTTTACAATCAATTCTTTACATTTGTCTAACTAATAATTTTAAGAAAAAATGAAAAAAGTACTTCTATCACTAACAGTTGTTTTCTTACTAAGCTCTTGTGTATCAAAAAAAGAATACGCATCGTTAGAGGCAACACATCAAAAAGCTAAAGACGAGTTATTAGCGGTAAAAACGAATTTAACGGAGTGTATAATTGATTCAGAAAAAAAACAATTCCTTGCTACTTCTTATCAAGAAAAAATTACCGACTTAGAAGGTACCGTAAAAGAATTGCAGAAAGACAAAAGAAGAACCTTAGAGTTTGTGGACAACTTAACAGTTCTTACTAAAGGAGCGAATGACAACATTAAAGAGACGTTGATTCAGCTAAGTAAAAAGGATCAATACATTAAGTACATTAGAAAAGCGATGACAAAGAAAGATTCTTTGAACTTAGCAATTTCTTATCACTTAACAAAAGCCTTAAAAGATGGTTTGGATGATGAAGACATTCAGATTAATGTTGAAAAAACAGTCGTTTTCATTTCTATCTCTGATAAATTATTATTTAAAAGTGGTAGCTACAACGTAACAGATAAAGCATACAGCGTATTGGCTAAAGTTGCTGCTGTTGTAAATGCACAACCTAATATGGATGTAATGATTGAAGGTCACACAGATTCTAAAACTATTAAGAATGACATATTAGAAGACAACTGGGATTTATCTGCTAAAAGAGCAACCTCTATTGCTAGAATCTTACAAACAAGATTTAAAGTAACGCCAGGCAGATTAATTGCTGCAGGTAGAAGTAGCTATGTGCCTTTAGTTGCAAACGATACTCCAGCTAATAGAGCTAAAAACAGAAGAACAAAAATTATCATCATGCCTAGATTAGATCAATTCTTTGATTTATTAGAAGAAAAAGCTGAGTAATTTTTTACCACATATTTTAAAAAGCCCGTTTCTATGAAACGGGCTTTTTTTTGTTTACTACTATTTTTAGTAACTTAGTTTTAGTGAGTTTTTCACTTCTTACATAATTATACAAGCTACATTATGATAAAGTTTTTTTGCCTAATAAAGATTTAGTGTCGCCTACTGGGCAAAGTGCTGATTTTGTTTAGCTCTTTTTCGACTTAGTTTTTGTTTATGCTATTACCCGAATTACTTTTCTAACTGCTCATCATTTAAATGTCATTTATGTGCTTCAATCAGCACTCGTATTTTGGTTTATTTGATGGAGCTCGAGTAATGTGGTTTGCTGCTTCATATGTTCTAATTCGGATGACAGGCCTTGTCCTGTATTTACGTGTTACCTCTAGCCTGAAAGAACAACGCTCGTTAACATATTTGCACTAGTATCAATGATTGGGTTAATTGCAGTTTCATTAGATTTATTAGCTAGTACTATTAGAGCAAAAAGCGAAGAATGGAATTTACGTCCTCTGCATTTTGCAGAGCGTCATGGATTAATAATTAATTGCCCTTGGAGAATCTTTAATTGTGGCTGCAACAGCAGTAAGTGGACAGGAACGTTCATCTGACTTAATGGTTGCTGGAGGGCTTGCAGTATTTATAACATGCATGCTTTGGTGGAGTTACTTTTCTTGGGTAAGCGAATATTTAGAAGAACAGTTATCTAAAAAACTAGGCTCAATTCAAGCTAGATTTGCAAGAGATGTATATAGTTTTCTACACTTTTTAATCATTTGTGGCATTATTGGTGTTGCTTTCGCCTTAAGCATTGAGTATGCACTATTTATTGGAATTAGCGCTGTTTTGGTTTGGAGAGCGGATAAGATTGTACTTCTGCCAAGGTTAATAATTCTGATTGCTTCTATTGCTGGAGTTGTTTTATCTGTTGGTCAACTTCCTGTATTGGCGTTAACAATCATTTCTTTAAGTCTTCTTTTAATCAATATTATTGAATGGAAGAAGTGTCAACACAGTTAAAACTACTCTAAAATTTTAATAAAATCCTCAAAAGCGACATAATGCGGTTGGTCTTTAAAGACAGGACTGTCTACACTTTCTGCGTTTGCAATTCCTACTCCTGCAAACCAAACTTTGGCGTTTTGCTTTTTAGCGTGTGCTTTAAAAGTCTCCATCCACAACACATCATAGTCTTCTGGAGTCTGAATATTGTTAGTGGTTTTTACAAGTACAAAAATGGTAGGTTCCCCTTTTTTAAACAATACAAACTGAGGATGTCTTTTTAATTCACTATTAATGGCTACAAACTCGTATCCCATTTCTTGTAGTTTTTTTCCTACAATATTCATCCCCAAATTATGCAACTCTTGTTCGGTTAAAACCTGCATTATTATTTCTTTTTATTATGCTTGTTGTAGTTTTTATCGCCACGTGTTTTTGGCTTCTTGTATTTCTTTGCAATTTCTCTTCTGTAAGAACCTCCTTGGTTTGTTTGGCTGTTCTTCTCACTCTTTTCATGAAATGCAGGACCTGGAACATACTCTAAGCCTGTTCTATTTTTAGAACCCTCTCTATCTTCTCTTGGTCTTTCATCTTCTGTTAATTGATCAGAAATTTCTACTTCTTCCGGTAAGGAAGCTTTCGGAATTTCTACACCCATTAATTCTTCTATAGCTACTTTGTCTTCTTGCTCTTTAGCTGTAGAGAATAAAATAGATTGTCCTTCTTGTTCTGCTCTACCTGTTCTACCAATTCTATGCATGTAGTTTTCTGGAAACGTAGGTGTATCAAAATTGATTACATGACTCACTTCATCAAAATCCAAACCACGCGCCATTACATCTGTAGCAACCATAATTCGGTTCTTCCCTTCATCAAACTGTTTGATAGAACGGATTCTATAATTCTGTGTTTTATTAGAGTGAATCAAACAAATTTCATCTGCAAAAGAATCATCTAAAGCTTCGAACAACATGTCTGCACTTCTTTTAAAGGCAACAAAAACCAATACTTTTTTATAGGTCTTTTTGTCTCTTAAAAAGTGATTCAATAAATTTACTTTGGTAAAAAAATTAGGAACATCGTATGCTTGCTGCGAAATATTATCTAATGGCGTACCACTTACCGCAATAGAAACCTTTTCTGGCGCTTTAAAGAAGTCGCTAATCAAAGCATCTACATCAGCTGTCATGGTCGCAGAAAACATAATATTTTGTCTTTTTTCTGGTAAAATATCAAAGATATTTAACAGCTGAAAACGGAACCCTAAATCTAACATTACATCCACCTCATCAATAACCAATTTCTGAATTGATTTTAGGTTCAACGTTCTACTCAACGCCAAATCGTACAATCTACCCGGCGTTGCAACAATTACATCTGTACCTTGAGCGATGGCTCTTTTTTGCGTATTAATATTCGTTCCACCATAAACACCTTCTACACGTAGTGTAACGTATTTGGCTAATTTTTCAATTTCTTCAACTACCTGTAACACCAATTCTCTTGTTGGCACTACTACCAAAACTCTAGGGTGTTGTTGTTCAGAATATTTTAAATCTATAATAATTGGCATCATATAGGCAAAGGTTTTCCCTGTACCTGTTTGCGCAATTCCTACCACATCTTTTCCAGATCTTACTACAGAAAATGCTTGTGCTTGAATAGGTGTTGGGTTTACAAAACCTAAGTCTTCAACAGCGCTTAATAGCTGGTTAGATAAATTTAAATCTTCAAAAGTAGTCATGCTAAATATTTTTGCAAAGATACTCTTTCAATTTTTAAAAACAATATAATAATACCGCTATTCTCTTCTTACATTTTTAAACTCTGAAGCAGCTTTCCATTGTGGATATATCCCTGAATTACTCAACGTATACGCTAAATTAAAAAGCAGCTTGCTATCTAGAACAACACCAGACAAATCCCAATCTTCACTATACTCGTCTGTCGTTTTATGGTAGTATTTCGTTAAGTAGTCTTTCTCTTTTTGTTGCATCCATTTTTTTCCTTTTTCTAAATGATCGTGATAGCTTCTTGCATACAATGCTGGCACGCCAACTTTAGCAAAACTAAAATGATCTGATCTAAAAAACATTCCTGTATGCGAGTTTGGATCTGGCAACAAGTATCTGTCTTGTTTTTTTGCTTCAACTTCTAATAAATCATCTAATTCTGATTGACCAAAACCTGTTACCATTATGTCTTTCGTTTTTCCAAACGGAAACATTAAATCGTTATTAATTACCGCAATTGTTTTTGACAATGGATATATTGGATTCTCGGCATAGTATGCAGACCCCAATAAACCTGCTTCTTCTGCTGTCGGTGCAAAAAACAATATTGATCTCGATTGTTTTTTCTTTAATTTTTTAAAAGCTTTTGCTGTCTCTAACATCCAAGCCAATGAAGTTCCATTATCAATTGCTCCATTATAAATAGAATCTCCTGCTACTTTAGGTCCAATTCCGAAACTATCCCAGTGCGCAGAAAAAATAATCAGCTCTTCTTTTTTATCACTTCCCTCTAAATAAGCCAATACGTTTTTAGATGCTTTCGACACAAATGATTGTTCAATTTTAACACTCCCATTTGCCTCTAATGAAAATGATTTATGGTTTTCTGTAGCTGCTTTTGCCAGTACACTTTCAGCAACATTGCTAAATGACAATACTCTTTTTGCAGCATCAGAAGTAATCCAACCTTCAACCTCGCACCTCTCTTTATACCCATTTTCACTTTCTAAGTATAACTTAGGGAAAACAGCACCATTTTGCACCACACTAAAATTGTACCCAGCACCTTTATTATCATGAATAATTATACAACCTTTAGCTCCTTGACGTGCCGCTTCTTCATATTTATAAGTCCATCTACCATAATATGTCATTGTATTTCCTTTGAAAAACTCAGGGTTTCCTGTTGTAATTCCAGGATCATTCACCAATACAATTACCGTTTTTCCTTTTACATCTATATCTTTATAATCGTTCCAATTATATTCAGGTGCTACAATTCCATATCCTGCAAAAACCAACTCTGATTTTTCAATAGCAACAACCTCTTTTTGAACTCTAGAAAAAGCAACAAAGTCTTTTGTCAATTTCAACTCCAATACTGAGTTTCCTTTTTGAATTTTAAAAACTTCATCTGGTTTTCCTACAACCTGAATTAATGGGACTTCTTGAAATGAGCTCTCCAAACCAATTTTCGTAAACTCATCTTTTAAATAATTAACCGTTTTAACCTCGCCTTCAGTAAAAGGCTTTCTTCCCATAAAATCATCTGAAGCTAACGTTTTTACATAGTTTGCAATTCCTTGCTCTGTAAAACTTTTTAAGGCAGCATTTTCATTTGATTCATTAGATGAACAAGATGCAATAAACACACATAAAATTAGAATTATTTTTTTCATTTTTAATTGACTTTTGTTACTATGTTTTTAATTTTATTTTGATATACCTCATACGATCTCACATTGTGATGCGTGCCTTTTTCTAGCGGAATAAACTCCTTTTTCAAGCTTGTTATCAACTCAAAAAGTGCTTTACTTCCTTCAAAAGGAGTGATTTTATCCTGATTGCCATGAAAAATTGTTATGGGTGATTTTATTTTTGAAATGAATTGATATGTTTTAAATTTAAAGTTCAAGAAAAACTTCGGAATCACTTTGTATTTATGATTTGCCGCTTGATGTAAACTGTAAAAAGGGGCTTCTAAAATAAGATGCTTTGGTGAGTTTTCTGACGCCACTTTTGCCGCAAATGTTGTTCCTAAAGACCTTCCATAAACGATAATATCCTCTTCTTTAAATTGCTTTTTAACATGCTCGTAACTCAACAATGCATCTTCATACATCCTATATTCATTAAACACCCCTGTGCTTTTTCCATACCCGCGATAATCAATTACAAAAACATCATAATCGTATTGCAAAAAGTAAGACGTTATTTCTCCCCAGCGAATTAAATTTCCTTGATTTCCATGAAAATATAAAATAATCCCCTTCGGGTTTTCTGCTTTTATATGCAGCGCATTTATAGTTTCATTATCTGAAGTAGTTAAATTGACTTCTTCAAAATTAAATGGAAAAGTATACACATAATTTGATGCTATTGGTTCTGGTAAGAAGATTAATTTTTCTTGAAAAAGATGTAAAATTCCCATAATTAATAAATATAATGATAGTAACGCTATTATACCCCTTTTTAATTGTTTCATTTTTTAGTTTTGCGTTTAGATCTTACAAAATCAATACTTGTATTCTCTCTATCAACTACTGCAATACCGTCTGAATGCAATACTTCTTTTAAAGCGCTATGATAGCTCTCAAAATTGTGTAAGTTTTTATGTCCACCATCAATAATTGGGTACAAACGAGTAAGATTTGGTTTTATTTTAGACAAACGCAAGCTAGATTTAAATTTGATCACCTTATCATTGGTTCCATGAATAATTTTAATAGGGCAATCTACATATTTAATCCATTTATACGTTGGCATTTGATACCGCATTACCAAGCCTAAAGGAACAAATGGTAAATAGCGTTTTACATTTTTAGACATGCTAAAATAAGGACACGCCAAAATGAGCATTTTAGGGTTATTCATAGAAGCAACTTTGGTTGCCAACCCTGTTCCAAGTGAACGTCCGTAGATTATAATATTCTCTTCTTTTACCACTTCTTTTAATTTGTCATACACTAACAAAGCATCATGTTTCATTGTGTTTTGACTCATTTTACCTGTGCTTTTTCCAAAACCACGGTAATCTATCATAATTACATCGTACCCGTGCAATGTAAAATCTACTGCAAACTTCCCCCAGCCTTTAATGCTTTTAGAATTGCCTTTTAAATAATACACAACGCCTTTAGAGTTCTCTGCTTTAAAATGTAAGCCATTAATAACTACTCCTTCTTTAATTTTAAGATTATACTCTTTTACTTCTTGATTTTCATAATGAAACTGAAAGTCTTTGGGTAATTTCTCAGGATAAAACAGAAAGCGTTCTTGAAAAAAATAAAGAACAATACTAAGTACAATGATAATACTTGTGAAAACAAGAAGGTAGAAGGTCCAATTCATTTATATATTTTAGCTCAACTAATCTACTGATTTTTAAAACAATAATAGACTCTATTTGAAGCGCATCCTGTAAAAGACAGCAAACGAAGGAGTTTTTTAAAAAAAAGCAACTTAGAATGGCAACAAAAAAGTCAATTTACTCAACTTAGCTATAAGTAAAATCACCAACTACTTATGTCTCTTTACTAAAAAAAAGCTTTAATATTTTGAAATATTGTATTTTATCTTTATTTTTGTGAAAAACAAAGTACTATGAAAAAATATATATTCTTGTCTATAACAACTATTTCACTATTGTTGTTTTCAAATATAAGTTTTAGTCAGACACCTAACGGGACTCTTAATTTAGGGATACTTACCACTTTTGAAGCCTTTACTGGATCAGGAGCTGTAGCAAATACAGGAGGAACCATTACAGGTGATGCTGGTACACATTTTGGGGCAATATCTGGAGGTATAGTTGGTGATATGTACACTCAAAGCACTGAAACTAATGCAGGTCAAGAGGATCTGCTGAGGCTATATATTCATCTTAACGCTAAGCCTGTTGACAATTCTGGCCATGCCGCTGCTTTTGCAAATGAAACACTTAGTCCTGGGGTTTATTCCGTAGGTAGCGCTGGATCCATAGGAGGAACTCTTACTCTTGACGGAGGGAATGACGCTAACGCTGTCTTTATAATTAAATTTTATGGAGCACTTACAGTAGGAGCAAACGCAATGGTTACGTTAACTAAAGGAACACAATCTTGTAATGTTTTTTATATCGCTGAAGGAGCTATTACTGTTGCGGCAGATGCTAATGTAAAAGGAAATTTATTTTCAAAGGTAGGAGCTGTTGGTTTGGGTACAAATGCTATTCTTGATGGAAGAATGTTTACCATGAATGGAGCAATAACTACAGGAATTGGTTCTAAAGCAACCCTACCTTCTGGTACCACTACCATACCTGTATTTTGTGAAGCGACCTGTGATTCTGCTCCCACTCTTAATATTTTAGGAAGCCTTTCAGACTTTACGCTTTTTTCAAGTGCTGGTGCTGTGGGAAATACAGGTATATCTGGAATTAATGGAAAAATCGGTACAAATTTGGGAGCTATATCTGGTTTTACAACTGGAGTTCATATCGGAACTGAACAACTTCCAAGTCTTATTACAACACAAGCCGCAGCAGATTTAATTATCGCTTATGATGCGCTTATGGCTCTGACACCTACAATAACACATGTTGCAGCTTTTGGAAATGGAGAAACGATATTAGCAGGAGTTTATCATATATCAGGAGCAGGTTCTTTAGCAGGAGAGATCACCTTAGACGCTCAGAATGATCCCAATGCGATATTTGTTCTGAGATTTGCTGGGGCATTTGGTGTAGCAGCACAATCAAGAGTGATTTTAGCGAATGGAGCGAAGCGTTGTAATATTTATTGGCTTGGAGGAGCTGGAGTTGCCACTGGAGCAGTTGACATAGCTGCTGGCGCTCAATTGAAAGGGAATTTTATTTCCCACGGTGGAGCCTGTAACTCAGGAGCAGGTGTGTTTCTAGCAGGTCGACAACTTTCTACAGGCGGAGCTGTTAATACTAATACAGGCGTAATTTATAATAATCCAGAATGTGTTGTTACTACCTCTCTGGATCCTGACACCGATGGTGATGGAATTCTTAATTCAGTTGATATCGATGATGATAATGATGGAATTTTAGATACTGATGAAGGCGCAATAACTGCTGATACTGATAACGATGGTATTATTAATAGCTTAGATTTAGATAGTGACGGAGATGGTTGTCCAGATGCTTTAGAATCAGCAACCCAAACAGTACTTAAGTCTGGAGACATTGTTAATGGAATTGGTGGTGCTAACAACACTACAACAAGCACTGCAAATGCGGTTATAGATTACTCAAAAGACCCAGTAGGCACAAATGGTTATGCGGATAGTTTAGAAAGTTCAGATGCATTAGCAGCAACAGCACTAAATGCATATTCAAATACTAATTATACAACTTATGCTTTAGACAATACTAAAAACGGTTGTGGTATTCCTATCATAACACAAGTTTATTGGAAAGGTGCAGAAAAAATTATAGAAGTCACTAATAATGATGCTTCTAAAATTGTAGTACCACATGCCGCAAATATTAATTTATTTAATGGTGGTACAATAACTTCAAGAACAGCAACAGAAACAAATACTGCAGAAATTACTGGAGGGAGTACTATTTTATTCTCTGCAGCTGTAATTACCGCACAACATACAGGTACTCCAATAATAAATGCAGGGGTAGCTGATTTTGATCAATCAACAGATATTATTACAATTTCAAGGTCTGGTAAAGTAAATAGTTCATTGGCTTATGATTCTCGTATAGATGCGGTACAAGATCTAAAAGACCAAACTGCTTTTGTTCGTATAGATGAAACATTGCTACCAAATACAACATATACAGCCACAGAATGGGTAATGTTTATTGATGATGGCCTAAACGCTTACAGATTATTAACTGCTGGTGGTCCAGAAAGACATCCTCACGATCCGTTATTGTCAGAAATTACTTCTGGGGTTAATACGGATGCAAATGCTTTATTAGGTTTACATAAATTTGGTAGTACTACAAGAACTGGTTCTGCATGGAGTAATGGGTATCCGGATAGATCTCGTTTTATGGTTATTGATGAGGATTATAGTCATACAACTTCAACGTTAAGTGCTAGAAAATTAACCGTTAATGCTTCTAAAAAACTATCAATAACAGATAATTTATTAGTTGTTACAAACAATGTTCTTTTAAATGGAGATATACGTTTAGTAAATCCAGGTAAGAATAGTGCTGCGCAATTAATACAAACACACACTTCTGCCACTTTAGTTACCGGTGGTGGTCAGTTATTAGTTGATCAAAACTCTACTGTACCAAGTATATATAGATACAACTATCTGAGTTCTCCTGTTGTATCAACTGCTGGTGCTACAAGTTATACAGTTGCAAATGTTTTAAAAGATGGTACAACTGCAACCAACGCAGCTGGTATTATAAACACTGATATTGCTAAAAACATTACTTGGAATAGTAGTGGTTTAGATGGTAATGCATCAACCCCTATCTCTCTTGCTGAACACTGGATATACACGTATCCTTCAAGTATTTCGGCATCAACTGGATACATACAAAAGTTAAGTAGTGGTACAATTCCAAATACAGATGGCTTTACTTTAAAAGGTCCAGGTAGAGTACAAAACTATACTTTCTTAGGTATTCCTAAAGATGGACAATTAACAACAATTATAGGTCAAGAGCATACATATCTGCTTGGAAACCCATATGCTTCTGCTATTAGTGTTCAACAATTTATAGAAGACAACACAAATTCTATTACAGGAACACTTTATTTCTGGGAACATGCAGGTGAACAATCAACTACAGGTGCAACTGGTCATAATGCTTCAGGGTATATTGGAGGATACGCTACAAGAACTATTGCTTTAGGAGTTGTTGCTCCTAACGATGGATCTGGTACGGTCTACACACAACCAGGACCATATATAGCTATAGGTCAAGGATTCTTTGTAGAAGGTGATAATTCTGCTGGTGGAACCATAGAATTTAATAACAGTCAAAGAGAATATAAATTAGAAGCAGCAGGAACTTCGGTATTTTTAAAATCGAATGCTACATCTAACACAAATAGTTCTTTAGACTTACCTGTAATTAAATTAAGTTTGGGCTATATAAACACTGATGACAATAAAGAATATTATCGTCAAATTGGTGTTTCTTTTAGCCAAAAGACTTCTTTTAATTATGATAAAGGATATGATGCTGAAATTTATGATGTTGGAAACACAGACTTTTATTGGAAATTCCCTTCAGATGATACAAAATATGTGATTTCAGGAGTACAAAACATCTCTGATGATTTAGAAGTACCTTTAGAAATTACAATGGGATATTCAGGTGAGGTTTCAATACGTTTAGATGAAATAAAAAACACAACTAATGACATTTATATAACAGATAAACTAACAGGAATTTCATATAATATTAAAGACAATAAAGCAACTTTAACGCTAGATGAAGGTGTTTATACAGATAGATTTGTACTGGCTTTTAAACAAAGCTCTATACTTAGTATAGATGATGAACTTAAAAGTAAATACGTTTATATTTATGCAGATAACATTAGTAATAACATCGTAATTACAAAAAATGAAGAAGTAACTATTTTAGATGTTGAATTGTATAATATATTAGCTCAAAAAGTAAATATTTGGAGTATAGATGCACAAAACAAGTCTTATCAATTAAAATTAAAAAGCAAATTGCCTTCAGGGATTTATATTGTAAAACTAAGAACTGACAAAGGGTATATTAATAAGAAAATTATACTAGAGTAAGGCATTCTTATAAAAAGAGTGTACGTTATTAAAAAAGGGTTAAACTATAAAAAGTTTAACCCTTTTTTAATAACAGCTAAGCGGTAGTATAGATTAGAAGAACAGTGTGTGTGTTCTTATTTAATATAAAACTGACAAGATATCCTCTTATAGTCGTTTAAAAAAAGCTAGAATTCGCACCAGTAATTTAAATCCACGAACTGTACGAACCCCGTTTAGTAAACTTTCCGAATTCTACAGCATCTTATTATTGTTTCCCTCTATTAAAGACTGAAAACTACCTGAGAAACATCAAAAGGCCAAAAATAGACTCAACATATCTAATCAATCAAATAGGCCATTAGGGATCTTATTTAAACCCTCATGAGTTAACTAATTCAGAAACCAATTAAATATAAATAGAAAAGGTTAAAGAAGCATCGATAACTAAGAAAATCATCTTTTAAAATTATTTACTGATGCATTTATCTAAATATTTCTATACAAATAACATTTAAGCTCATATTGATGAAATAATTACCGGAAAAAACACTCCCGAAAAAACTATATACTCAAACTTCATTTAAAGCAAAACATATAAAGCTAAAAAACCGACACATTTCTGTATCGGTTTTTCTTAATATTATATCGTCATTGCGAACATTTCGCCTTCGCTCAATACAAGCTCCGTCAGGCAATCTGGTTTTTATAAAAAGATTACTTCGTCATACTTCCTCATAATGACAATGTGTGTCTATCCTCCAAAATCATCAAATCGGATGTTTTCGTCTGCAAGACCAAAATCTTCTCCCATTTTTTGAACTGCATTGTTCATTAAAGGCGGTCCACAGAAATACAACTCTAAGTCTTCTGGAGACTCGTGATGATCTAAGTAGTTTTCGATTACACAATTATGTATAAATCCTACAAAACCATCTCCTTCAGGATCATTTACGTCTTTTTTAACGGTCCAGTTATCTGCATCTGTAGGATCAGATAAGGCAATAAAGAACTTAAAGTTTGGAAAATCTTTTTCTAAAGCTCTAAAGTGTTCTATATAAAACAATTCTGCTTTAGAACGTCCACCGTACCAATACGTAACGGTTCTACCTGTTTTTAATGTTCTGAATAAATGATATAAATGCGAACGCATTGGCGCCATTCCAGCTCCACCACCAACATATAACATTTCTGCTTCAGACTCATTGATAAAGAATTCTCCGTAAGGACCAGAGATTGTACATTTATCACCTTTCTTTAAGTTAAAGATGTATGAAGATGCAATTCCTGGATTTACATCCATCCATCCGCCTTTTGCTCTATCAAAAGGTGGCGTTGCAATACGTACATTCAACATAATTTCTCTTCCTTCTGCAGGAAAAGAAGCCATAGAAT
>JBLFXB010000022.1:0-25910 GCA_047611925.1 Polaribacter sp. | reverse complement strand
TGGAAATGGGCAGGCGAATTTAGAAAGACCGAAAAAAACATTGGAATTCCGTGGACGCAAATTGGGATTGAATTAAAAAATTTATTGGACGACACTAAATATTGGATAGAAAACAAAACTTTTTCACTTGAAGAAATAGCTATAAGATTTAAACATCGCATCGTATCCATTCATTGTTTTCCTAATGGAAATGGAAGGCACTCTAGAATGATGGCTGACATTATTATGGAATCAATATTTGGGAATAAAATATTTTCCTGGCATCAATCAAATATGGTTAAAGCTAACGAAACAAGAAATCAATATATAAAAGCCTTAAGAGAAGCTGATAATGGCAATTTCAAACAGTTAATTGAATTTGCAGAAAACTAATGCCAACAAAGAATTGAGTTAAAACCCAAATCTTTTTATTAATGGTGTTCTCAAAAATAAAAAAAGCCAATTTAAGGCTGTGCAGTTGCTCAACTATTCGGCGACAGGCAATGAACTTCCTAAAGAACACTAGCTTACCATTCATAAGGTTTTATACGGCCTAAAACCTACAGAACGTGTCGATAGTTTCACAACAATTACAGATGGTGAAAAGGATAATTATAATCGTCTTCTAAAAGCAATAATAGAACACTGGACTCCATTAATGAATATTTCATTCGATGGACTAAGAACAACTTTTTTACAGAGAGAAGAAAAACTTGAAGAGGGCAAAGAAGCCTATTTCTTAGGAATGATAACTTTTTATTTTCTTGCAGTAATTTTAGGATTAGGGGTTGACCTGATCTCAAATATTAAATAAAATTAACGAAATAAAAATAATAGTAGCTAACATTGGATAAATCAGGATGTTGCTTTCTGCAAAATAGGATGTTCATAAACTTTTATTTTATTATTTTTATACTTGAAAAATTACGATAACCAAAATACAACTTTGGTTATTCTAAACCGTTAGGCGTAAGTAAAAAATATTTTTAATAAATGAAAGAACATCTTACTATTTTAATTGATGACAAGAACATTGATTTATGGAATGAATTAAGTGAAATATATGAAATTGAATTAATTGCAAGTCCAGAACAAAATTACATGTCGAAAGTTTCAGGCAATAATGCAACCATCTTCATTTATGAAAAGGACCTTAGTTCAACTTCTTTTACACATGAATTACTTCACTTATACTTGAAATCAAAAGACGTTAAAATCGCAGAAGATTTCGATAAAGCCATACAAAACTCTGAGAGAATTAATACTCTTTTTTCTAATGGTCTAAAAGAACATGTAATTAGTTGTCTAGAACATGAATTAATGCTTTCGATATTTTTGAAAATGGGTTATAAAAATCAACTTTTTACACGTGATTTTAATGAACCTAAAATGAATACAAAAATGTTAGATATTCTCTTGGGAAGATATAAGAACAATGGCGTTTATGACAGAGAAGCTATAGAGTTTTATATCGGTACATTCTTAGCAATGAGATCTTGTAATAATAAATCATTTAATTATCATAAATACTACATCGCTTTTCAAAAATTAGATAAAAGATTGTATATCTTATTATCGGAGTTTTGGTTAGATTGGAAAACGTTTGATCTTAAGGATGTTGAGGATGACTATGATAAAATTTTGCAGTATTTTATTGAAGACATTAATGGTTGGATATCAAAAAAAAGCATCTCCTAAAACAGTGTTTAACAACGGCTAATACTGAATTGCGTTTTCCCGATAAAAAGTAACGTTTAAAGAACAAGTAGCTTTTGGAAATGAATTGTTAGTGGCAATTGAAAATTATGATACTAAATAACAAAAGCACACAAACCATAGCCACAAACTAAAAAATCAACATAACTGTGAATTTAGAGAGAAAGAAACATTGGGAAACGGTTTACGAAACTAAAAACCCAGATCAAGTAAGTTGGACCCAAGAAACGCCGAAAACTTCACTTGGGTTTATACATTCATTTGGACTAGATAAGACTGCGAAAATAATAGATATAGGAGGTGGCGACAGCAACCTTGTAGATTATTTGCTTGATGAAGGATTTGAAAATGTTACTGTACTTGACATTTCTGAAAAAGCACTTGAAAAAGCAAAAAAACGCCTTGGAGAAAAAGCAACTAAAGTAACTTGGATTGTAAGCGATATTACAGAATTTGAACCAAATATGACTTTCGACGTTTGGCACGACAGAGCAACCTTTCATTTTCTCACAACGACTGAACAAGTAAAAAAATACATGAAAATTGCAAGAAATTCTGTGAGCGGATTCTTAACAATTGGAACCTTTTCACAAAATGGACCTGAAAAATGTAGCGGTCTCGAAATAAAACAATACAACGAAGAGGAGTTAACATCTGAATTAAATAACGGATTTGACAAAGTTAAATGCGTCACAGAAGACCACTTGACACCATTTGAAACAACGCAGAATTTCTTGTTTTGTGGTTTTAAAAGACAATTGAACTAAAAAGCCTAGTGGCAAGAAAAAGAACGAAAGTAGAACGACTATAAAAACACATTACCTGCAAGTACATAAATGTACTTTCTTAAAAGAAGTTGACTAAAGACTAACCGTTTTTTATCAGTCAATATTCTTGTGGTTTTAAAGTGATGTTCCACCATCTAACGTAATTGTTTGCCCCGTGATAAATCTAGTATTATCTGATGCTAACCAAACAACAGCATCTGCTATTTCTTCAGCTTTCCCATATCGTTTCATAGGAATTACACTTTTTAAAATGGCATCCATTTCTGGTTTTGCATTTATTAATTGATTCAATAAAGCTGATTCTGTATAGCCAGGACAAACAGCATTTACTCTAATGTTTTTAGTTGCGTATTCCATTGCTGCAGACTTGGTCATACCAACAACAGCAAATTTACTTGCACTATAACTAATGTTATTTGGTGATGCTTTTAAGCCCGCCAAAGAAGCAATATTTACAATATTCCCATGTCCTTGTGCTAAAAATTGTTGTAATGCAACTTTCATACAATAATATACACCTGTTTGATTTACCGCAATTACGGCATCCCAATCTTTTAACCTTGATTCATGAGTTTTCAATAAATTAGGGCCAATACCTGCATTATTTACAAGCACATCTAATTGTCCAAATTTTGTTACTGTTGAATGGATAAGGTTTTCTACTTCTTCAAATTTAGCAACGTTGCATTTATTTACGGTTGCTTTTCCTCCGGTTAAAATTATTTCATCAACCACTTTTTGAGCCCTTTCTACATCAATATCAGAAACTACAACTGTAGCTTTATATGTTGCAAAATGAATTGCAGTTGCTTTTCCAATTCCTGAACCTGCACCTGTTACAATGACAATTTTATCTTTTACTTGCATATTATTTACAGAATATTAATCTTGAATCTGATAGTGCTGAAGCCCTTAATTCGCTTGGATATTCTTTGAATTGCATCAACTTGAAAAATTCGTTTTTGTTCGCATATTTAACAATTAATAATTCGTCCCACAATTTTTCTTCTGAAGGGCCAATTATCGTTGCCATTGGTTTTCCTTTAAAAAGGATTTCTGCAGCTATTTTCTGAAAGAAAGGAACTGCAGCTTTCATATATTCTTTATACGTTTCTTTCCCTGTTTTCCCTGTGGATGAAACTTCATCTTTATAGCTTAAATAATTAAGCATAAAAACAGGAGTATTTTCATCAAAATTTGATAAAACTTGTAACCCTTCTTTGTTTATTTCCATTTGTTGATTATTTAATGTCACCTTGAGCATTACTAAAATCAAAATATATTTTGATTGAAAGTAGCAAACAGTGTTTCTCGAAAGATCTTCATTATGTATCCAAAATTCTCGACTGCGCTCGAACTGACAATTTACTTATTGTTTCTAATCAATTTTATTCGTTTTTATCGCCTTTAAAGCCAATTTACAGCACAATTCTGCTGCTTTGTTTAAATTAGCAAAACGAGGATCCGTAGTCAGCCCTTTTGAGTATCTATAATAAATTTGCTGCGCAATTACTGCTATCTTAAACAATCCAAAGACATAATAAAATACTAAATTATCAACATTTCTACCCGATTTCTGAGCATACATTTGAGCAATTTCACTTCTTATGGGGTTTCCTTCAAAAATTGTTGGAGACGGAATTCCTTGTTTTACAAAATCGTGATCGGTAGCCACGGTCCAATAGCCAAGTGATGTTCCTAAATCCATTAATGGATCTCCTAGCGTTGCCATTTCCCAATCTAAAACAGCAGAAACTTCTTGCCAAGAATCATCCTTGAAAACAATATTATCATACTTAAAGTCATTATGAATTAAGCAATGCTGATATTCTTTTGGTTGATTTTCATCCATCCATTTCAGAACCAATGCTGCCTCAGGATATTCGTCTGTCTTCGCTTTTAAATACTGTTTTCCCCAATTGGTAACTTGTCTTTCTACATATCCTTCAGGCCTTCCTAAATCTCCTAAACCAATAGCTTTGTATTCTATATTATGCAACTCTATTAACGTATCTAACCAAGAGTTTGCAATGGTTTTATATTCTGATGCTACAATCTTTCTTTTTTTTGCTTCTTTATAGTTTAAAATAATTCCGTCAACTTTTTCCATAAGGTAAAAATCTCTTCCTAAAATAGAAGTATCTTCTGAAAAGGCAAACATCTTTGGCACTTTAGAAAAAGTGGCGCCTACTCCACTTTGCACTTTAAATTCACGACTCATATCATGACCTCGTTTTATAGCACCAATTGGTGGTTTCCTTAACACAAACTCTTGATTTTCAATTTGAAGTAAATAGGTTAAGTTAGAATAACCATGTGTAAATTGATCTACAAACAATTCACTTTCAACGGAATTAATTAGTTCCTTTTCTTGAAGGTACTTCTTCAACAAAACCGCATTCAATTCTTCGCCTTTTCGTGTTTTTTGGGTGCTCATTTTTTAATTGTTTCCGTATTTTTTAATACAACTTTTTCCTAATTGATACATATGCACTTCATCTGGCCCATCTGCCAAACGCAACATTCTTGCAATCGCAAAATAATGTGGCAAATACGTATCTGGTCCAACCCCTTTTCCTCCTAAAATCTGCATCGCCCTATCAATTACTTTTTGCGCCATATTTGGAGCAACAATTTTTATCATTGCTATAATGTCTTTCGCTTCTTTATTGCCCGCTTTATCCATTTTATCGGCAGCAGAAAGTGTTAGTAAACGCGCTTGTTCTATTTCGCATTGCGATTTTGCAATTTCATGACGAATACTACTATACTCATAAAACTTTTTCCCAAAAGTTTCTCTTTCTAAAGTTCTTTGAGACATGGTTTCTAACGCATATTGGGCCATGCCAACCAAACGCATACAATGATGTATTCTACCTGGGCCTAAACGTCCTTGCGCAATTTCAAAACCTCTTCCTTCGCCCAAAATTAAATTGGCCTTTGGTACGCGAACATTTTTTAATATGATTTCTGCATGCCCTTCTGGAGAGTCGTAATACCCTAAAACCGAAAGTGGTCTTACAATTTCTAATCCTTTTGTATTCATGGGCACTAAAACCATACTTTGTTGTTGATGCCTTGGTTTTGAACCATCGGTTTTTCCCATCACAATTGCCACTTTACAATGTGGATCCATAGCGCCAGAAGACCACCATTTTCTTCCGTTAATTACATATTCATCACCGTCTAAAACAATGGAAGTTTCAATATTTGTAGCATCTGATGAAGCAACTTGGGGTTCTGTCATTAAAAAAGCAGAACGTATTTCACCATTCATTAACGGAGATAACCATTGATCTTTTTGAGCTTCATTTCCGTATTTTGCCAATACTTCCATATTACCAGTATCTGGTGCAGAACAATTAAATATTTCTGAAACCCAAATTTTGCGTCCCATAATTTCTGCTAATGGAGCATATTCTAAATTCGATAAACCCGGACTTAAACTACCATAATCTTTGGGCAAAAACAAGTTCCACAAACCTGTATCTTTTGCCTTTTGTTTTAGCATTTCTGTTTTTGGGAAACGCTTCCACATATTATTTGTATCACTTTGAAAAGTGATAAATTCCTGTTCTATAGGAACAACATGCTCTTCAATAAAGGTTGTTAGCTTTAGTTGTAATTCTTTTGATGTATCTGAGTATTCGAAATTCATAATAAAAATAATTCTGTCTGGTCGAGCGCAGTCGAAACCTTAATAATAATTCAAACATAAATGACCTCTCGAGAACTGCGTTCGTTACTTTTAATCAAAAAATAGTTTAATTAAAAGTAATGCTCTAGGAGACATTACACCAATATTACCCTGCAATCATATAACCTCCATCTGCTGTATATGTTCCGCCAGTCATATAATTTCCTGCGTCGGATGCTAATAAACACGCCAAACCAACCATTTCTTCTGGCATTCCCATTTTACCACTTGGAAGCGATTTTTGAATCTTACCAAGAATCTTTTCATTTTGCCATAAAGCAGCACTAAATTTTGTTTTAATTAATCCTGGGCAAATTGCGTTGGCTCTAACTCCATGTGTTCCCCATTCTTTAGCTTGGTTTTTTGTCAACATTAAAATAGCAGCTTTACTTGTACTGTAAATTCCTAAACCAAAACCTGGTGTTAATGCTTCTACAGATGCAATGTTTATAATGCTTCCATTTTTATTTGCTTGAAAATGTGGCAATACCAAATTAGATAAAGACCAAGGAGCTTTTACATTTACATCCATAATTTTATCAAAAATTGCGGGATCTACATCTTCTATTGGTCCAAAAACAGGATTGATTGCTGCGTTATTCACTAAAACATCTATGCGTCCAAAAGCTTCAATTGTTTTAGCAACTAAATTTTTTCGCTGGTCTTCTTTACCAATATGACAAGCAATACCAATTACATTTAAACCTTCTTTTTTAAATTCTTTTACAACTTCATCACACGCTTCTTGACTTCTGCTAGAAATTACAACTTGTGCGCCATTTTCTGCCAAACCTTTTGCAATTGCTTTTCCGATTCCTTTACTAGAACCTGTTACAATAGCAACTTTACCTTCTAAATTAAATTGTTCTTTTATAGTCATTATAAGATATATTCTTTGTCTGTTTTTATGGTTAATTCTTCACTACTCATTAAAGATTCTGCTAACGAATTTGTTTTTGGAACCTCATATTTAAAGTAGAATTTCATGGTGTGAATTTTACTATCGTAAAAAGTTTCTGAATATTTTTTGTCTGCATTTACAAGTTCTTTTTTCGCATCAACAGCCATTTCTAACCACAACCAACCCAAAACAATAATACTCATATATTCCATAAATAAATTGGCATCTGCTAAGTAACGCTCGTGATTTCCTTTAATAGCAAAAGGCACTAAATAACCCAATACTTTTTGCGAAAGCTTTAATTTATCACCTAAAACAGCTCCATATTTTTTTAGTTCATCATCCGTAGAAGCAAGCGCAATTGTTTGCATTATTTCAGCAACCAATAGTTCTAGCGCTTTTCCGTTCTGCATTGGCACTTTTCTTCCTAATAAATCTTGAGATTGAATTCCTGTCGTACCTTCATATAAGGAAGAAATTCTAATATCTCTATAATACTGTTGCAAACTAAAATCTGTACAAAAACCATAACCTCCTAAAACTTGCAGTCCATTATCTACAGATTCTGCACCAGCTTCTGATGGAAAAGTTTTTACAATTGGAATGATCATTTCTAACAATAAATTGTACTTTTCTTTTTCTTCTTTGGATGTTGTTGTTGTTACAATATCATGATATCTTGAAGCCAAAAGCACCAAACTTAAAGAACCTTCTACTATTGATTTTTGCAATAACAACATCCTTCTAACATCTGGATGTTCAATAATTAAGCTCTGTTTTTCTGTCGGATTTTTCTTCCCTGTACTAGTTAATTTTCTTCCTTGTGGTCTTTCATTTGCATATTGCAAAGAGGCTCTGTATGCTGCCATTGCAATTGCAGCGGCGCCTCTACCAACAGCTATTCTTGCACCATTCATCATTAAAAACATTTGGTTTAAACCTCTGTGTTCTTCACCAACAAGCCAACCTCTACAATCATCAGAATCACCAAATCCTAAATGCGTTGTACAATAACCTCGTTGTCCCATTTTTTGAAAATCTGCAATGGTCATTACATCATTATATTCTAAAGTTCCGTCTGATTTTGGTCTGTTTTTAGGAACTACAAATAAAGAAATCCCTTTGGTTCCTTTTGGAGCTCCTTCAATTCTTGCCAACACTAAATGCACAAAATTATCTGCAAATTGATGATCACCACCAGAAATAAATATTTTTTGCCCGCTAATTTTATAATACCCTTCATTTGTTGGAGTTGCTTTAGTGGTAATATCAGACAAAGAACTTCCTGCTTGTGGTTCTGTTAAACACATGGTGCCTCCCCAAGTTCCAGAAAGCATATTTGGCACGTACGTTTCATTTAATTCTTTATTCCCAAATTCAATAATTAATTCCGCAGAGCCACTTGTTAAACCAAGATATCCTGGTAAATGATTATTTGCAGCATCCATTATATAGAATGCGGCTTGTAATACTGTAAACGGAATTTGCAAACCACCAGCATCATAATTAAAGGAAGCGGATAACAACCCCATTTCTCCACCTTGTTGCATTATCGTTTTAACTTGTTTATGAACAATTACAGTTCCGTCTTTATGATATGCAGGAGTTTCGTCCATTTCTTTGAAGTATGGATACAATTCTCTATCAGAAAACTCTTTTACAGAGTCTATAAAAAGATTTAAAGATTCCATGTCATGGTCTCCAAATCGATCTCTAGTCAATAAATCTTCTAATTTGTGAATATCATAAAGTATGTATTTAAGTGTTTCAATGTCTACATACTTTTTTGGCATAATATGGATGTTTTATAGTTGATTTTAATTACTAATCTATGCTGATTTAACAGCTTTCACTTCTTCAAATATAACAAAAATTATTATGCGTGCATAATAAATTACAAGAACTAGGAGATACACGTAAATTAAAATTCACTTTTAAGTGCTACTAAAGTGTTTCTATATCATTTTCGAAAAAACGTATGAATTTAATTTAGAAAATGGGATAACAAATAAAGCTAGTAGGTAACTCCTTATAAAACCATTCACTACTTCTCAGCTACTTCAAGTAAGGATTACCGCTCCAATATTAACACAACAATAACAAATCGGTATTTATAGATTTGTTATGTTTACCACATGGATTTCATAGAACGCAATCAACTCTTAACATCTAACAAGCACAGTACATTGCTTTTGTAACAATGAAAAAGAGTCGGAGAGCTGTCTTTTTTAACCGAAATAAATCTATGGAAACATATCTAAATCCACTAAAAAAGGAATTGTAAAAAATAACGGACAACTCCCTTTTTATAAAGTATCAAAAATGAAAAGCACATTACAAGACAACATGTTTCTACAGGTTAGAAACAAAGAAATATTCAAGCAAGCACAGACCTATGCGTTCAACTATTTAGAAACTGTTTTTGACCGAAATGTATATCCAACAGAAGCAGCAATTGATAATTTAACCATTTTCGATGAAGAACTTCCTATGCATACTACAACAGCAGAAAGTGTATTGGAACAACTACACACCTATGGTAGTCCGGCAACAACCGCAACATTGGGCGGAAGGTATTTTGGATTTGTTACCGGAAGTGCAGTTCCTGTTGGGTTGGCTGCTAAAAATTTAGGCACGTATTGGGACCAAGCACCTGCAATGAATGTACTCTCACCTATTGGAAGCAAACTAGAAGCTGTGGTAGAAAAATGGCTTGTCGCATTATTTAATCTTCCTACAAACACTGTTGCAGGGTTTGTAAGCGGAACCTCTTCAGCCAATTTATGTGGATTAGCAGCTGCGAGATATCGCATTTTGCAAAGAAACAATTGGGACATCAACAAAAAAGGGCTTAGAAACGCGCCTAAAATAAGAATTGTAACAGGTACACAGGCACATTCTACCGTGCTAAAAGCAATCGGAATTTTAGGGCTAGGTCAAGAAAATATAGAATGGGTGGCTGTAGATAATCAAGGTAGAATTATTCCCGAGTTGATTCCTGAATTGGATGAAAACACCATATTAATTTTACAAGCAGGAAACGTAAATAGCGGAGCATTTGACAATTTTGAAATGATTTGTGAGAAAGCTAAAAAAACCAATACTTGGGTACATGTTGATGGTGCCTTTGGATTGTGGGCTGGTGCAGTAAAGGAATTAAAACACTTAACAAAAGGAGTAGAACACGCTTCTTCTTGGGCGGTGGATGGCCACAAAACATTAAACACACCATATGATTGTGGCATTGTATTATGTGCAGACAAAGAAGCAATTACTGCTGCGCTGCATATGTCTGGGAGTTATATTGTAGAAAGCACTGAAAGAGATGGCATGTTTTATACTCCAGAAATGTCAAGAAGAGCTCGAATAATCGAATTATGGTCAATTCTAAAATACCTTGGAAAAGAGGGAGTTGATGAAATGATTTTGACAATGCACCAAAGAGCGACACAGTTTGCCCAAGAAATAAGTAAAGTCGAAGGTTTCTCGGTTCAAAACGAAGTTGTTTTTAACCAAGTTCTTGTTAAATGTGATTCAGATGCGATTACAGAACAGGTATTACGGAATATTCAGATGCAAAGAGAATGTTGGTTAGGTGGTTCTATATGGTTTGATAAAAAAGTAATGCGAGTTAGTATTTGTTCTTGGGCAACCACTAAAGATGATATCACTACCTCTGTAAGTTCATTTAAGAAAGCTCTTCAATTAATTTAAACCAATTTTAACACACTGTATAACAGCAATAAACTAAGCTTTTAGTGACATATACATCATGGTTTTTTTTCTTGGCATCACTTTTGTAATTAAGAAAACATTAACACTAAATTCTAACTATGAAGAATTCTTTACACATTTTTTTAGTTGAGATGGGATGATTGTTACGGAAAAGAGACAGCTCGTAAAAAAGCTTAAAAAATCGAAGGTTGCTATCTTCGATTTTTTTATATTTGAGACTTAAAATTAAACGATGAAAAAAACGCTGCTTTTAATTATATTCTTTTCTGCTCATCTTTTATTTAGTCAAGAAAGCAAGCAAATAGATTACAGTTATATAAATACAAATAAAGATTTTATTAAACTATACGGAGATTTTTATACTTTAAAATATAACGATTCTGATTACCATTTTATACCTAGAGACTTCCCTACAACTCCTCTTCTTGGGAATAATATTGTTCAAGTAATGATAAGAACGTCTGATACTTCTAAAGAATCAATAAAAAAGCAAAAGATCAGAATAGAATCACTAAATTAGGGCACTTTTATAAAAGTTATAAAGTAGTTACCTTAAAAAATATCCTCAAATTCTATTTATTCAAAAAATGAAGTTAGACACGTTAAAGGAATTATTAAATGATACAATTACTACTACAGTAAACAAAAAAAATATTCTTTTTTCTTTTAAACAATACCATATAATGAAACCCATCAAACTTACCTTTTTACTTTTCTTTATTTCTTTTTCTACTTTAGCACAACAAAAAAACATTTGGCAGTATATTGAAAATGAACAAGTAATTGCAGAAAACAAAGAAGATGCACACGCAAGTTTCACCTCTTTTACCACTAGTAGTAATTTAAAAGCAAACACACCTCTTTACAAGCAATCATTAAACGGTATTTGGAAATTTAAATGGGTAAAAGATCCAGCTAATAGACCAACACAGTTTATGAACCCTAGCGTATTATTAAATGATTGGAAGACAATTAAAGTTCCGTCTAACTGGGAAATTGAAGGGTTTGGAGTTCCTATCTATGTAAATCATCAATATGAGTTTTCAGATTACAAAGCAATGATTGCTGATGACATGGAATTGATTGATAACATTTACCCTAAAAATCCTGGTAAAGTTCCACATACATACAATCCGGTTGGTTCTTATAGAAGAACTTTTACGATTGATGAAAATTGGAATGATAAAGAGATTTTCTTACATATTGGTGCGATGAAATCTGGAGGTTTTGTTTGGATAAATGGCCAATATGTTGGTTATTCTCAAGGAAGTAAATTACCAAGTGAGTTTGACATTTCTCCGTTCGCTAAAACAGGAATCAATACCGTAGCAATCCAAATATTTAGATGGACAGATGGTAGTTATTTAGAATCGCAAGATTTTTGGAGAATTAGCGGAATTGAACGCGATGTTTTTATCTATGCACAGCCAAAAGTGAGAATTCAAGATTTTGAAATTCAAGCAACCTTGGATGAAACGTTTACAGAAGGTTTTTTAGAGATCAGTGTAGATTTACAAAATCATAGAAAGAACAATAGAGAGGTTTTTGTTTCGTATCAATTATTTAACTCAGATAATACTTTAATTGCTGAGCAGGAAAACAACACAGCAGTTTCACCCAAAATAAGAAAAACCACCTATTTCTCTGCCAATGCAATGGATCCAAAAAAATGGAGTGCAGAGCAGCCTAACTTGTATACCTTAATAATTACCCTCAAAGATGCCAATAAAAAATTATTAGAAACTACAGAGCGAAAAATAGGTTTTAGAAAGATAGAAATCACAAATGGATTGTTGTTAATAAACGGACAACGAGTTACATTAAAAGGAGTAAATGCTCAGGAAGCAAATCCAGAAACTGGACATGTAATGAGTGAAGAATTGATGTTAAAAGACATTAGACTGTGGAAAGAAAATAATATCAATGCTGTTCGCTTGTCGCATTACCCAAGAGCAAGGCGTTTTTATGAATTGTGTGATTTGTATGGAATTTATGTAGTTGATGAAGCAAATATCGAATCTCATGGAATGTACTATGGTAAACACTCACTTGCTAAGAAAAGCAACTGGACAAAAGCACATTTAGATAGAATGACGAGAATGGTTGAACGAGATAAAAATCATCCGTCAGTAATCATTTGGTCTATGGGGAACGAAGCAGGAAACGGAACCGTTTTTTATGATGGGTATGCTGCTATAAAAGCATTAGATAAAAGCAAAAGACCTGTTCAGTACGAAAGAACCTACACAGAAGGAAAAAGTTTGTATCAAATGGATAAAAATACAGACATTATTGTACCACAATATCCATCACCAAAAACTTTTGAGACTATTGGTCAGAAGAAAACAGACAGACCTTTTATCCCTAGTGAATATGCACATTCTATGGGAAACAGTACTGGAAACTTTGCTGATTATTGGGAAATCATAGAAAAATATGATCACCTTCAAGGAGGTTTTATTTGGGATTGGGTAGACCAAGCAATTTGGAAAACCAATGAAAAAGGAGAAAAATATTATGCCTATGGTGGTGATTTTGGAACCAACATGCCATCAGACAATTCTTTTTTAAATAACGGTATTGTTTTTCCAGATAGAAAAGCGCAACCTGCGTTATACGAAGTAAAAAAAGCACATGAGTTTATCAACTTTAAAGATTTGGGTCAAACAAACACAAATGAGCAAAGCATACGTATTGAAAACTTATATGATTTTACCAACTTGAATCAGTTTGACTTTAAGGTGGAAATAAAAGCCAATGGAAACGTTTTAAAAACAATCATTCTAGATACAATTCATCTAGCTGCTCATAAAAATAAAACAATTCAAATTCCGTTAAGCGAAATTGAATTCAAAAAAAATACAGAATATTTTTTAGAGTTTAGTGCTACTACACAAAACAATTGGAGCTTATTAAAAAAAGGGCATGAAGTTGCGAAAGAGCAAATTAATTTACATGCTAAATTCAAGGAAAAAGTAGCACCTGTAGATAATGGCTGGTACTTAAAATCATCCGACAGAAAGGAAAGCTTCATCATTTACAATAACTATATCAAAATAAATTTTGACAAGATAAAAGGGCAGATTACATCCTATATTTTTAAAGAAGAAGAGTTCTTAAAATCAAATCAAGGACCACAAATCAATTTTTGGAGAGCACCAACAGATAATGATTTGGGAAGTGGTATGGAGCGCAAAAATATTGAATGGAAAAACGCAACATTGAATGCAGAAGTGATCGAATTCGAATCTAAAAAAGTAGACAATAATGTAATGCGAGTTACTATTGATTTTAATTTACCTGGGGTTAACACAACACACAAAACAGTATATACTGTTAATGGAAACGGAGTTATTAAAATTGAGAACACATTAAACAAATCTACCTACAAAGCAGACGTGCCAAGAGTTGGAATGCGTATGCAAATTCCGAAAGAATACAACTATGTTACCTATTATGGTCGTGGTCCTTGGGAAAATTATCAAGATAGAAAAACTGCTACTTTTATAGATGTTTTTACAACTACCGTTTCTGATATGTATGTGCCTTATGTGCGTCCACAAGAAAACGGTAACAGAACAGATGTGCGTTGGATGGCATTAATGAATTCAGAGAATATTGGATTATTAATTTCTTCTCCTTCACAAAAAGGATTGAATATTTCTGCTTTGCATATGCCCAATGAAGATTTTGATATCACAGATGATTTAGATTATAGCAAAGAGAACGAAAACGCCAACTTTAGCAAACATACAATTGACATTAAAGAACAAAATTTAATTCAGTTGAATATTGATTTAGAGCAGCGTGGTTTAGCAGGAGATGATAGTTGGTCTTCTAAACCTCAAAAGAAATATCAAATTGATGGTTCAAAAAAACATAGCTACTCCTTTTATTTAATTCCTTTTACAAGAGGAACGACAAAGGATTTTGTAGATTTACAACAACAATTTAAAAAATAACATTGACAAAACCTCAACAGAAAGACACGTTTAAAGCGCTAGCAATTGCAACACTAAAAATAACACTTACAGGAATTGTAATTGGTGTTTTTCATGAGTATGATTTTTGGGTAGGGCTTTTATTATTTGCTCGGTTATTAGCCTTTTTATATAAAAACTATTTTAAGGCTACAGAAAAAAACTGGATTCTTTTAGCAGGAATGGTACTTACGGGATTCTTAGGAGTCTGTGCAGAGATATGGGGCGTTACCTTTGAGTTCTGGGAATATCATGATTTAACAAACAACAGACAATTACCGTATTGGTTGCCATTCGCTTGGATGTTTGCTTTCCGTTTTATCTATGTTTTAGAACGTAAACTAATTATTTCTCTAGCATTAAAAAAGATGAGTCACAAAACATGGTTGGCTATTTTTATTACCGCATTTTTCCCTGCGTATGGAGAAGTAATCACCATTAATTTAGGTGTTTGGACGTATTCTTGGCCGTATCAATTTTTAGGAGTTCCTTTATATGCAGTGCTCTGTTTGGTTGCCTTGCATATGGGCATCAACTTTATACTAAGTATTTGGGTGAAAAAGAAAAAAATAAACGATCCTGTTTTTGTTTCTGAGAAGTAAATTAGCGTAAGTACCAGTAAACAGTTCTCCGTTTTTAGTTTTTAGTTTTTAGTTTTTAGTTTTTAGTTTTTAGTTTTTAGTTTTTTAATACATCTTAGTTAAACTAGAAGCACCTCTCGTCAATTCGAGTAAATTTTTGAGGAACGAAAAAATCTTAAAAGCGTACAATTAATACCTCCAAGCAACAATTCTAGTGACTTTATTTCCTTGTTGCATCGGAATAATTTTAAAATCTGTAGCACCTAGTTTCTTTGCTGATTTTTGCATGCTCTCAATATTTTCTTTCTTAGAAACTAACGATGTAAACCAAATACACTGTTCTTTAAACAAAGAGCTTTGATACAAATAATTATGTAAAAAAGATTTTTCTCCACCAACATACCATAACTCATTATTATTCCCAGCAAAATTCCGCACAGCGTTTGTTCCTAGGTTACGCGTTTTTCTTCTGTTTGCTCCTCTTGCCTCTTCAGCAGATTTGTAAAATGGTGGGTTACACATTGCTATTGAAAATGCATCGTCTTTTTCTATAGCATCCGTTAAAATATTGTTTTCATCAAACTGTTGACGCAATTTAATTTTAGCGTCCAACTCATTATCATCAATAATATCTTGCGCAGCATCTAAAGAATCTAAATCAATATCTACACCAACAAAGCTCCAACCATAAACAGCATTTCCTAACAATGGATAAATACATGTTGCGCCTGTACCAATATCTAACACAGAAATGTCTCCTGTAATGTTTGATTCTTTTAACAAGTCGTTTAAATGATGAATATAATCTACTCTACCAGGAATTGGCGGACATAAATTGGTGTCTGGAAACTCCCAAAGCTTCACATTATAATACGCCATCAATAATGATCTATTGATTTCTTTTACTGCCTTCGGATCAGAAAAATCTACAGTAGTATTTCCATAATCATTCTCAAAAACAAATGTTTTTAACGTTGGATTCGCTTTTAACAATTCGTCAAAATCATATCCGTTATCATGTATATTATTTGGATGGAAATTCTTCTTGGTAGGTTTCATGTGTTTGTATCTATTGTTTTTTATTGGTCACATGTAGCATCCATTTAATCATTATCTAGAAGATTAAACTTTTCATTATGGATGTTTCATACTGCGAAATTAAGGTAAATACGGCGAATCTCATACATATTGTTAAACGCTTTTATTTAAACTTAAATCTTTATTATCTTTGAGTATCTCAAATCGATTTTCATGAAACGTAAACTCACTTATTTAAGTATTTTTTTTGCTATTGTATGCATCGTATTGTATGCCATAACTTCTGATTTCAAGAAAACCGAAGCTACAATTTACATCAATGGTACTATTATTACAATAGATTCCTTACAGCCATCTGCAGAGGCTATGTTTGTAAAAGACGGAATTATAGCAGCAATAGGAAACACCATTGATATTGAAAAATTAGCAACTTCAAATACCAAAATTATTGACTTACAAAACAAGACTGTCTTGCCAGGGTTTATTGATAGTCATACGCATGTTGCATTGTCCTCTTTTCTAAATAAAATGATTGATCTGTCTGGTTTTAAGCACGCAAACAACAAAGAGGTGTGGGGTTATTTAAAAGAACAGATACAAACAAAAAAAGAAGGAGAATGGATTCTCTGTAAAGGAATTGATCCTATTCTGGTTGAAGATTTAATCACTCCAAATATTCATTTTTTAGACAGCATTGCTCCGAACAATCCTATATTATTAATTTCTCAAAGTTTACACACGTATTGGGCGAATTCAAAAACATTTAAAAAAGCAGGAATTACAAAAGAAACAGCAGATCCATCAGCGAATAGTTATTATGAAAAAGACAGTACCGGAAATTTAACTGGAGTTATTACAGAACAAGAAGCGTTTACACCCATCTTAAATGTACTAAAAGAAGAAGTTCTAACCTCTAATTTTTTAATTGATGCAACTACTCAAACATTAAAAGCGTACGCAAAAAATGGAAACACAACAGTTGTTTCTGCCGGTTTAACGATTAATGATGCCAAACCTTTACGTTTATATCAACACTTATCTGATGCCGCTCCATCGCTTTTAAATCAGTTTTTAGCTACCTTCGGAATGATCCCTAAAAGAAGTCAATTTCCAAGGCATTTTATTTATATAAGACATGATCGTGATTTTTTACTTCCTGCTAAAAAAACACCAAACGATTTTTATAATATCATTGGTGTAAAGCACTGGTATGATGGCTCGCCATATACAGGTTCTATGTTTATGAATGCACCCTATTTGGTTTCTGACTTAACAAAAAACGGATTGCACATCAAAGACGGTTCCAGAGGGAAACCTTTAATTAAAAAGGATGACTTGTATAATTTTATTGATACCTATCAGAAAAAAGGGTGGCAAATTGCTTTTCACTCACAAGGAGATATTTCTAGTCAACACGTTTTAAAAGCATTTGACAGCATCAACTCTATTTCTAACGTTGCTGCTTTTAGACATAGAGTAGAGCACTGTTTACTGCTTACTAAAGAAAGCTTAAAAGAGATGAAACGATTAAACATCTCTCCTAGTTTTCATACCAATCATTTGTATTATTATGGAAAATCCTTAACCAATGACATTTTAGGAGAAGAACGTTCTCAGCAAATTTTACCGATTGGTTTTGCTCAGCAATTAGGATTAAAATATTCTATGCATGCAGATCACCCCATGTTTGAAAGCAAGCCTTTTCACTTAATTCAGACGGCTGTTTTAAGACAAACTAAAGAAGGTGATACCTTAGGGCTAGACCAACGTATTTCACTTTTAAATGGACTGAAATCAATGACCATAAATGCTGCATGGCAAATTCACATGGAAGATAAAATTGGCTCCCTACAAAAAGGAAAATATGCTGACTTTATTGTTATAGACAAAAACCCATTTCATATTCCTACAACTGAATTAGATAAGATTAAAATTTTGCAAACTTTTATAAACGGGAATAAGGTTGAGTAAATACTCTATCCAAATCTTGACATTTTGATATAAAGTTCTCGACTGAGCTCGAACGGACAATTAATTTAGTTTTTAACCGTCTTTTTTTACAATTCTAGAATTGTAAACTCCAATTCTAAAGGTTTCAATGTGTTTTTTAAAGATTCTATAAAGCGGTCTCCATATTCTAAATAATATTCAGAAAAATTACGATGGCGTTCTTCTAAACTTTGATTGGGAAATAATTGAGATTTCAAATCAGAAATTCGAACGACCAAATCTTGTTGTTTCCTTTTCTCTGCCCTAAGTAAACGCTTCTCTAAATTACCTAATCCGTTTAACTGTTTTTTTTCTTGTGCACTTACAGCTCCAATAAATGAAGTATCAGTTTCATTAGCGACTCTTCTTAATGCTAAAAACTGTTGTTCTAACAATGTTTTTGCATCTAAAAAATTAAATTCAATATCAGAGTTTTCATTGATTTTCTTCTTTAATAAATCATTGGTACTCAAAAACATTTCTGTTGTCGAAATATCTAATCTATCTAACTTCTTTTGCTGCTTAGCAGAAACTACTTGTACAGAATTACGTAGTAATAATATTGGAAAAGGAATATTTACTTCCTTAAAATAATCTTTCAATTCTAACCAATAAGCCAATTCACCACCACCGCCAATATAGGCTAGGTTAGGTAAAATTACTTCTTGGTACAAAGGTCTCATTATTACATTTGGACTAAAATTTTGTGGCGCCTCATCGAGGTGTTTTAGTAGTTCTTCTTCTGAAAACGAAATGTCTGTATTATTAACAACATATCTATCGCCTTCTTTTATAATTCGCTCTCTAGAGTTATCACTCAAATAAAACTGATTGATTTCTCTGGGGTTTACCTGTATTTTATATTCCTTTTCTAAGGCTGTAATTGTTTTTGAAACGGCGTTATAAGAAACTTGTTCTGTAAACTCTTTCGCAACAATTGGCGTGTATAATTGCTTTAAGTCTTTTGCATCACCATCAATAATTACCAACCCAAATTTTGAAAACAATTGATTTGAAATATATCTAGTTGCACCTGCTAACGTTTCATTCTTTAAGTATCCTTCTTCAAATAAACTCTTTAAAAACTCGGCATTCTTTGTGTCTCCTAATTGTTTAGAAAACTGCTCAAATACCTCTTGTAGTCCTTCTGTATTAAAATGACCAACTGCTCCACCATCTGATCTATTCCATTGTACTTTATTATTTCTAAAATTGAAATAGTTAATTTCATCAAAATCATGGTCTTCAGTTGCCATCCAATACACAGGCACAAAATTACTTGCAGGAAATTGCAGCCTTAATTCCTCTGCTAAGTTTATTGCTGAAATAATTTTATATAAGAAATATAGCGGCCCAGTAAACAAGTTTAATTGATGTCCTGTTGTAACTGTAAATGTATTTGAGTGTATTAAACTATCAATATTCCCTTGTGTTTCTTCAGAAACTTCAATTGTAGTATATTGATTTTTCAAAGCAGCAACCAACACCTTTCGATGAGCTTTAGAAAATGATTGCCCTTTTTCTTCTAGCTGATTTTTAAACCCATTGTTATCTGGATAATTATTATAGAACGGCCTAATTGCTTCTTTTTGTTCTAAATAATCAACCATAGTTTTTGAGAAAAAACCAGTTTCCTGAAATGGAATTTGAGTAACTTTCATCTATTGAAGTGCTAGATTACATGCGTTAAACAACCTATTTGAAATTTTATCGAAAGATACATAGCAACAATCACTATCCATATATATAAAGTCTTTTAAAAAATATTTTTATAAAAATACAATTTTTTGATGATTGGTCGCATCCAATACCTTAATCTAACAAATTTTTAACGCTTTATATAGATAATTACAAGTAGCTTTGGAGAACTAATCAAAAAAAATATCCTAATGAAGCACAAGTCATTACTAATTATTTTCATTTCAATATTTACGTTTCAACTTACCGCACAAAAACTACAAACTCCAGATGTCTTTTTAGGCTACAAATTAGGTTCTCGTTTTACAAGACACCACAAAGTAGTTGATTATTTTAAATACATTGCTCAAAACTCTGATAAGGTACAATTTCAAAAATATGGAGAAACCAATGAGTTAAGAACGTTGGCTGTTGCCTATGTTTCTTCTGCAAGTAATATTCAAAATTTAGAAACGATTCGCAAACAACATTTAACAAATGCTGGAATTGAAAATACAACAGAATTAAAAGACAAAGCTATTGTTTGGCTAAGTTATAATGTACATGGTAACGAAGCTTCTTCTACAGAAGCCTCGATGTTGACTTTATATAAACTAATAACTGAAAACAGTTCGTATTTAGAAAATACGGTGGTGATTATGGATCCTTGTATCAACCCAGATGGAAGAGATCGGTATGCAAATTGGTACAACCAAGTAGTTGCGGCACCAAACAATACTACCCCAGATGCTAGAGAGCATCATGAACCTTGGCCAGGCGGAAGAGCAAATCACTATTTATTTGACTTAAATAGAGACTGGGCTTGGGCAACACAAATTGAAACACAACAACGCTTAACAGTTTTTAACAAGTGGTTGCCTCATGTTCATGTAGATTTTCATGAGCAAAGCATCAATAACCCTTATTATTTTGCACCAGCCGCAGAACCTTTTCATGAAGTGATTACAGATTGGCAACGTAATTTTCAAACACAGATTGGAAAAAATCATGCAAAATATTTTGATCAAAATGGATGGTATTATTTCACCAAAGAAAGTTTTGATTTATTATATCCAAGTTATGGAGATACGTATCCAACCTATGTTGGTGGCATCGGAATGACCTATGAACAAGCCGGTGGAGGAAGAGCTGGCTTGGGAATTACAAAAGCAGACGGAGACGTATTATCGCTTTGGGATCGTTTAATTCACCATACAGTTTCTGGTATTTCTACTGTTGAAATCGCCTCTAAAAATACCGAGAAAATCAATAATGAATTTAAAAAATACTTTCATAACAATACCTTTAAATATAAAAGTTATGTATTAAAAGGAAACAAAAGCAAAACCAAGAAATTGATTGCATTGTTAGACATGCATGAAATTAAATATGGTAGATCAAACGGAGAAAAGGTAAGTGGTTATAAATATGAAACAGGTGCAAAAGGCAGTATGAAAACAGGTCCTTCTGATTTAATTATTTCAACAGATCAACCGAAAGGAAAATTGGTAAAAGCATTGTTTGAACCCATCGCTAAATTAAGTGATTCGATTACGTACGACATTACAGCATGGTCTTTACCGTATGCCTATGGGATGAATGCCATTGCTAGCGAAAAATTAATTCCGAGTAGAAAAGTACTTCCACAGCTAACGACCTCTACTACAAATAGCAATGCGTATGCATATACGTTTCAATGGAATCATATTTCTGACAGCAAATTATTAAGTGATTTATTACAACAAGACTTTAGAGTTCGTTTCAATAAAAAAGAAATGACCAATAGTGGTCAGAATTTAAAAGCGGGTTCATTAATTGTAACTCGTGGTGACAATAAGCATATCAAAAACTTTGACACAACCTTAATCGCTATTGCAAATGCACATTCTAAAAATGCAGACACAATCAATACCGGTTTTTCTGACAAAGGCCCAGATATGGGTTCTTCTGATGTAAGAGAAGTTAAAAATCAGAAGATTGCAGTGCTTTCTGGAAATAAAACGTCTTCTTTGAGTTATGGAGAAATTCAGTATTTCTTCGAGCAAGAAATTAACTATCCATATACAGCAATTAACACCAATAATTTTTCGACACATACATTAGACAACTATCACACATTGGTTATTCCGAATGGATATTACAGAGGGTTCCTTAATGAAACGAAATTAGATGCTTTAAAATCTTGGATTCGTAAAGGAGGAAAAGTAATTGCTATTGGAGGAGCCAATAGTATTTTTGCTGATAAAAAAGGGTTTGGATTAAAATCTAAATCATCTTCTGATGATGAAGATAAAACTGAAAAAGAAGTGGAGTTAATTAAGTATGAAGATTTAGAAAGACATCGTATTCAGAATAATATTTCTGGAGCCATTTTCAAAACAGAAACAGACAATTCACATCCATTAGGTTTTGGGTATGGTAATTCATATTTCACCCTAAAAAGAGGAGATAAGTCTTACAAATACTTAGAAAAAGGACACAATGTAGTTCGTTTAGAGAACAACACTTCTTTCTCTGGATTTACAGGTAGTAAAACTGTAGATGACCTTACTAAATCATTGATATTTGGTGAAGAAAATATTGGTAGAGGAAGTGTTATTTACATGGTAGACAACCCTTTGTTTAGAGCGTTTTGGGACAACGGAAAGCTATTCTTTGCAAATGCTTTGTTCTACACAAACCCAAGTATGAAGAAATTGTAAAAAACTTCTTTTAAAGACATAAAAAAAGCTCGCAATTTGCGAGTTTTTTTTTATTTATTTTCTTTTTTGATTTAAAGGAACTGGCCTTTCAACTTTCGTTACAGGTGTTCCGTATAAATCAAAGTCTCCAGCTTCGTGAATAGTGATGTCAATAAACTCACCAATCTTAATATAATGCTCTGTTGCATCTACGATAACATCATTATCTACATCTGGCGAATCAAATTCTGTACGTCCATAAAAATATTCTCCATCTTTTCTATCAAAAAGACAACGGAATGTTTTTCCAACTTTTTCTTGATTCAATTCCCAAGAAATCTGTCCTTGAATTTCCATTATTTCATTTACTCTTTTGAACTTTACATCTTCTGGCACATTGTCTTCTAAGACATACGCACCTGTATTTTCTTCGTGAGAATATTCGAAAGCTCCTAAACGTTCAAAACGCATTTCTTCAACCCAGTCTTTTAATTCTTGAAACATTTCTTCTGTTTCTCCAGGATAACCAACAATTAAAGTGGTTCTAATTCCCATTTCTGGAACCGCTTTTCTAAACTTATGAATCAAGTCCACCGTTTTTTCATGCGTTGTTCCACGTTTCATAGATTTCAACAACTCCGTATTGATGTGTTGCAACGGAATGTCTAGGTAATTACAAACCTTTGGCTCGCTTTTCATTACATCTAACACATCCATTGGGAAACCAGATGGGAATGCATAATGCATACGAATCCATTCAATTCCTTCTACTTTAGTCAATGCCAATAATAAATCAGCCAATGCACGTTTTTTATAAATATCTAATCCGTAATAGGTTAAATCTTGCGCGATTAACATCAATTCTTTGATTCCTTTTTCGGCTAACTTTGTCGCTTCAATAATGATTTCCTCAATTGGAGTAGAAACATGTTTTCCTCTCATCAACGGAATTGCACAAAACGAACAAGGACGATCACACCCTTCTGCAATTTTCAAATATGCATAATGTTTTGGTGTTGTTGTTAAACGCTCACCAATCAATTCGTGCTTATAATCTGCTTCTAATACTTTTAATAAATTTGGCAAATCGTGCGTGCCAAAATATTGATCTACATTGGTGATTTCTCTTTCTAAATCTGGCTTATAACGCTCACTCAAACAACCGGTAACAAATACCTTGTCAATTTCTCCGGCTTCTTTACGTTGTGCGTGATGCAAAATAGTCTCTATCGATTCTTCTTTGGCTTTACCAATAAATCCACAGGTATTAATTACAACAATATTTCCTTCTTCATTTTCATCTTCATGTACAACATCTTTACCATTGGCTTTTAACTGTCCCATTAACACTTCACTATCGTAAACGTTTTTAGAACATCCTAATGTAACTACATTGATCTTGTTTTGTTTTGTTGTTTTTGTACGCATCTGTGTATAAAAATTTTAGAGTGCAAAGATACAGTTAAAAAAAGGTTTTCACACAAACTTATCTTGATTCTAAACTCCTTTTTAACTACCTTTCGCTAACTCTTGATATAAGTAATTAAAACAACTCATATCATTAATTGGCAGTAATACAGGAAAAATGATTTTAGACCCAAATGATAAATATGATAAACAGACTATTGAGCTAATTAAAAATTCTGGATCTAAATCATCAAAATCAGGGTTTCATGAAACATTAATTTCACAAGCTCAACGTTCGAACGAGAGAGCTAATTCTGCGAATAAGTCTAAAATTATTGATATCGAAACTGGAGAAACTGTTTCGACAATTTTATGCTGTGCAGCAGCTTGTGAATCTGCAATTTCCGAATTCATTGAACATCATATTTATGCAAGTGGAGAATTACCAAAAGAACTCATTAAGATTCGAGACGAAAGAAATGCCTTGATACAATGGAAACTTTTATTAAAATTTCAAGATTCAAATATTGATTTATCAACCTCAAAGGAATATAGCAATCTTGACTGTTTACTAAAGTTAAGAGATAGTATTGCACATAGAAATTCAAGATTACTGAAAGTTGGTGATTTCCCCGAAAAACTTTTCCCTTGTATAAAAAATAAAACGATAAAGATTAATAACGAAAGAGGTATTGATTGGACCGATTTGATATTGACAAATCAAGTTTCTAATTGGGCGATTAAAACTACTATAAATTGGTTTGGATTAACTGAAAACGAATGGAAGTTAAGAAGTTAGTACTACAGCCAACAAAGAACTGAGTTAAAATCCAAGTCTTTTTATCATTAATTTTATGTATTAGTATTCTAGGCTTAAACTTCTGTTTAAGCTTTTTTAGTTATTTATTATATGGACGTTATTACTATTTAGCCATTAACATTGAAACAAAAGTTTCATCGTATGGATGTCTTGATTTAGCAATGGCAAAAGCTTACTTTAAGAGCTTATTATAAACGGCAATTAATGCCAATTTCTTACTTTTACCTTTGTTTACAATTCGCTCATAAATTTCTCGACACGCTTTATTGTGTTTACAAGCCGAAAAAGAACAGAGAGACAACAAATTTCTTAACTTTTTATTCCCAATTTCACTAATTCTACTTCTGCCTCGAACATTAGAGCTTGACTGACGAATTGTTGGAGTTAACCCAACATAACTACACAATTGTGAAGCTCTTTCAAATTTGGTAAAACCATCTGTTATAACAATTAAAAACAACGCTGTTTTTACTCCCAAACCTGGAATACTTTTTAACAAAGTTAACTGTGTCTGTTGCTTCCATTACAACTAATGATTCTTTAGGAAGGTTTTTCAGAAAAGACATATTTCCATGGCCATTTAGAAATAGGGAGATGGTGTATAAAATGACAATTGACACACTAGATCCTTGAGCAATAAAAACACCCTTAAAAGGAATTCCTGATTACATACAAGAAAAAAAAAGGAATTGTGAGAATGGTGAAAGCGGAAGTGCACATTTTATTACAGCATTCAGATAATAAAACCAAAACTATTTATGTATTCCATTCAGAACCTGGAGAAACTATTCCTACATGGATGGCGAACAACTCAATTGCTAAACTACCTTTTAAAACCTTGTCTGGATTGCGGAAAGTTCTTAAAGTAGAAAGTGAATAGGTTAAAGTCTATTGGCAGATATAAAAAAACTCCTTTCTAAA
>JBLFXB010000021.1:0-26909 GCA_047611925.1 Polaribacter sp. | reverse complement strand
TTTTAATTTCCTTTTTGATAATCTGCTAAAAACGTAGCTAGACCACTATCTGTTAATGGGTGTCTTAACAATCCTTCAATTGCGCTTAAAGGTCCTGTCATTACATCAGATCCTAACTTAGCACAGTCAATAATATGCATTGTATGACGTACTGAAGCTGCAAGAATTTGTGTTCCGAAACCATAGTTATCATAAATCAAACGAATTTCTGAAATAAGATTTAAACCATCTGTAGAAATATCATCTAAACGTCCAATAAATGGAGATACATATGTTGCTCCTGCTTTTGCAGCCAACAACGCTTGTCCAGCAGAAAAAACTAAGGTTACATTCGTTTTAATTCCTTTAGATGAAAAATACTTACACGCTTTAATACCATCTTTAATCATAGGTAATTTCACTACAATTTGTGGATTTAAAGCAGCCAAAGCTTCTCCTTCTTTTACCATTCCTTCAAAATCTGTAGAAATTACTTCTGCAGAAACATCGCCTTCTACCAATTCACAAATTGCTTTGTAATGGTTGATAATATTTTCTTGCCCTGTAATTCCTTCTTTTGCCATTAAAGATGGATTTGTAGTTACTCCATCTAAAATACCCAAAGATTGAGCTTCTTTAATTTGATCTAAATTCGCAGTGTCAATAAAAAATTTCATGTGTGTGGTTTTAGTTTTGCAAAATTATACTTTATAATGATTCATTAATAGTTTTTCGTACATTTTATCTGGTAGGATTCGTTTTAACACGATTGAGAACTTCTCCATAAATCCACCAACCTTATAATGTACCTTCGGGTTTTTAGTATTGATCACTTTAAAAACCGCTTTTGCCATTTCTATAGGATCCATTCCGCTATCTACATGAGTATCCATTAGTGCTAAATTCTCTTCGTATGATTTCTTATATGCTGAGTTTTCAAATACAGGCGTATGATAGCGTCCTGCTGCAATATTAGTAGCAAAATCTCCTGGAGCAATATTCACAATATCAATTCCAAAGGGCTTCACTTCCATTCTAATCGCTTCAGTAACCAATTCCAATGCTCCTTTAGTAGCAGAATATATTCCTCTATAAGGCAATCCCATATATCCAGCAATAGAAGTCACATTCAATATTGTTCCAGATTTTTGCTTTCGCATCTGAGGTAATACGCCTTTCATAAGATCAATAGCGCCAAATAAATTTGTGTTAAAAACGCTACGCATTTCATCTGTTGGGGTATCTTCTATAGGCCCTGTTATTCCCATTCCTGCATTATTAACCAACACATCCAGCTTTCCTTCTTTTTCAATAACCAATGAAACTGCTTTCTGAATCGTTTCTGTCTTTAAAACATCTAATGCAATTAAGTTAAAAGGATAGTTGGCTGCGTTTTTCGGACTTCTACTCGTTCCATAGACAACAAATCCTTTTTCTAGTAAAAAAGTAGCTATTGATAAACCTATTCCAGAAGAAGCGCCTGTAATTAAAACTACTTTCGACATTAATATTGATGATTTTGAGTGTTATATAGAAGACAAATATCTTAAAAGAAACTTGAAGAAACTAAAAAAACGTGAGGGATAATTTAGATTTCCCTTTCACGAAACTTTAGGGCACAAAAAATGGCAAGCTATCTACATCACACTGCTACAACCTAATACCCTTGCTGCGTTCCCGCCCTGGGGGGTTCAAAGGGAGCTAGTTGTGTAGGACTTGCCGCTGCAAATTTACAATCATTTTTAATGCTGCACAATCTTTTTTAATCAATTTTGTAACATTTTTTATTCTTTGGCTACTAATCAATTGTTTAAAGATGTTATCTGCATTTTTGACATAAATAAAAATGAAATCAATATATTTGTATAACTAACTAAATATCAATAAAAATGAATCAAGTACTTAAATCAAAAGGAATCAATTTCGGGCTATTTTATGGTCTTTATTTAATATCAATAATTTTATATGCATATGCAATAGATCAAAACTTTTTCACAAGCTATTGGCTTATGGGGTTAAGTTTACTTGGTTTCTTTGTACATGGTTTCTGGGTTATTGGCAGCTTAAAAAAAGCACAAGGTGGTTATGCTACTTTTAAAGAAGCTTTTTCTGTCTTCTTTTTAGCAAATGCTATTGGTATTTTAATTTCTACAATAATGACCATTTTAATATTTGTTGTTATTGACCCTGATTTACAAGTTACTGTAAAAGACATGACTATTGAAAAGACAACACAAATGCTGCAAGACTTTGGTTTAGATTCTGAAGCTATAGATAAATCGATTCAAGAAATCAAAGACCAAGACAGTTATTCTGTTGGAGCACAAGTAAAAGGGTATTTCTTCTCTTTAATATTTGCTTCTGTTTTTGGATTATTATTCTCTTTAATCCTAAAGAAAAAGAAAGAAGAACAATACTAGTCTTCAAAAAAACTTAAACGAATTAAAGGTAAAACATAGCATTATGTTTTACCTTTACGTTTTTATACAACATCCTTAATTGTAAGCTTATGGATATATCGGTAGTTATACCTTTATTAAACGAAGAAGAATCTTTACAAGAATTATACAGTTGGATTGCTAAAGTTATGCAGTCCAATTCTTATGAATACGAAGTTATTTTTATTGATGATGGCAGTACAGATACTTCTTGGAATGTTATCGAAAAACTATCTTCTGAACACCCCCAAGTAAAAGGAATCAAATTTCAGAAAAACTATGGTAAATCTCAAGCATTGGATGCTGGGTTTGAAATGGCACAAGGTGCTGTTGTGATTACTATGGATGCTGATTTACAAGACAATCCTGATGAGATTCCTGAGTTATACGATTTAATCATTAAAGAAGATTTCGACTTAATCTCTGGATGGAAAAAGAAACGGTACGACAATGTAGTAACGAAGAATATTCCTTCAAAATTATTCAATACTGCAGCTAGAAAAACTTCTGGTTTAAAGTTACACGACTTTAACTGCGGATTAAAAGCATACAAGAATATTGTTATTAAAACCATTAAAGTACGTGGTGAAATGCATCGCTACATTCCGGTTTTAGCAAAGAACGAAGGCTTTACAAACATCGGAGAAAAAGTGGTACAACACCAAGCTAGAAAATATGGTGTTACAAAATTTGGAATGGATCGTTTTGTTAACGGTTTTTTAGACTTAATCACCATCTCCTTTTTATCAAAATTCGGTAAACGACCAATGCACTTTTTTGGGCTTTGGGGAAGCATGGTTTTTGCAGTTGGATTTCTAGCATCAGCCTATATTGGCTTTATGAAATTGTATAAGTTATCTGCAGGGTTAAAAACCATTTTAGTTACCGACAACCCTTGGTTTTATATCGCTTTAACCGCTATGATTATTGGAACTCAATTATTCTTAGCAGGCTTTTTAGGAGAACTACTAATCAAAACAAAAAGCATCGAAAAGGACTACACTATTAAAGAAAAAATAAATTTCTAAACCCGTATCTTTGCGGACTATTTTAAGAATATATGAATACGATATTAGACGACGCTAAAAAATGGCTTTCAAGCACTTTTGATGCAGAAACAACAAAAGAAGTACAACAATTAATCGACACAAATGCTGATGATTTAGCAGATCGATTTTATAAAAATATGGAATTCGGAACTGGTGGAATGCGCGGAATTATGGGTGCAGGAACCAATCGAATTAATAAATATACCTTAGGGAAAGCAACACAAGGACTGAGTAATTACCTACAACAATCTTTTCCTAACAAACAATTAAAAGTAGCAATTGCCTACGATTGTAGACACAACAGTAAAGAATTTTCTAAATTAGTTGCAGATGTATTTTCAGCAAATAATATTCAAGTATTTTTATTTGAAGACCTACGTCCTACGCCAGAATTATCTTTTGCAGTAAATCATTTAGATTGTGATGCTGGAATTGTATTGACTGCCTCTCACAATCCGCCAGAATATAATGGCTATAAAGTATATTGGAATGACGGTGGGCAAATTGTACCTCCACACGATTCAAAAATTATTGACGAAGTAAATACATTAGATTTCTCTGAAATTAACTTCAACGCAAATGAGGATTTAATTTCAACTGTTGGTTCTGAAATTGATGAAGCTTTTTGGGAAGCATCTATAAAAAACGGAACATTTGACGTAAAAGGAAGAGAAAATTTAAAAATTGTTTTCACTTCGTTACACGGAACAGCAATTACATTGATTCCTGAAGTATTAAAACGCGCAGGATATACAAATGTTCATCTTGTTGAAGAACAATCAAAACCCGATGGAGATTTCCCTACAGTAAAATCACCAAATCCTGAAGAACCAGAAGCTTTACAAATGGCTATTGATTTAGCCAACAAAGTAAATGCTGATATTGTGATTGGTACAGATCCAGATTCTGATAGATTAGGAATTGCCGTAAGAGATTTAGACGGAAATATGAAGCTGATGAACGGAAATCAGACCATGAGTTTGATGACTGACTTCTTAATCAATCAATGGAAAAAGAATAACAGATTAAATAACAGCCCTTTTATTGGATCTACCATTGTTTCTACCAATTTAGTGAATGAAATAGCAGCAAGTTATGGCGTTGAAACTAAAGTTGGATTGACAGGTTTTAAATGGATTGCTAAAATGATTGAAGATTTCCCCAATCAAGATTTTATTGGAGGAGGAGAAGAAAGCTTTGGATATATGGTTGGTGATTTTGTTAGAGATAAAGATGCTGTAACTGCTGCATTATTAGCTTGTGAAATTGCTTCAAATGCAAAATCTAACGGAAGTTCTTTTTATAATGAACTGTTAAACCTTTACAAAAAACACAACCTCTATAAAGAACACTTAATTGCAATTGTAAAAAAAGGAATGGATGGCGCTGAACAAATCAAACAAATTATGATTGATTTACGCAACAATCCGTTCAAAGAAATTGACGGTTCTACCGTTGAGTTTTTATGTGATTATCAATCTTCAATTCAAAAAAACCTAATCACAGGTGAAGAAACGGCAATGGACATTCCCAAATCGAATGTATTGATTTACCATACAGAAGACGGAACAAAAATTGCGGCAAGACCTAGTGGAACAGAACCAAAAATAAAGTTTTACTTTAGCGTAAAAACAGCGTTAGACTCTACAGAAATGGCGAAAGAAACTGAAGCTGCACTAGACACTAAAATTGAAAGAATCATCAAAGAATTAAATCTATAATGAATTATTTTAAAAAAATATTACGCTTTGCCAAACCTTATAAAAGGTATGCCATATTAAATGCAATAAGTAATGTTTTTTATGCATTGTTTAGCACCTTAAGTTTTGTTGCTTTTATACCGATGTTAAATATTTTATTTAAGCAAGAAAACGCTGTTGTTGCGAAACCTATTTACGATGCAGCTGAAGGACTAAGTGGATATAAAGATTATTTAGAGCAATCATTAAACTTTTTCATCAACCAACAAATGGAACAAAATGGAGGAGAAATTGTTGCTTTAGGATATGTTTGTGGCGCTATGATCATCTTATTTTTACTGAAAAACATCGCAAATTATGCCGCGTTATTTTTTATCACTTTTCTTAGAAATGGAGTTATCAAAGACATCAGAAATGCATTATACGACAAGCTAGTTACACTTCCAATATCTTACTTTACCGAAAAAAGAAAAGGAGATGTTATCGCTAGAATGACTTCGGATGTACAAGAAGTAGAATGGTCCTTTTTAATGGTATTAGAATTGATTATTAGAGATCCGTTAACCATCATATTCACGTTAGCAGCAATGATTATGATTAGCGCCAAACTAACGCTTTTCATTTTTATTTTCCTTCCTCTTGTTGGGTTATTAATTGCCTTTATCGGTAAAAAACTAAGAGCAGATTCAGATATCGTTCAAAAGGAAAATGGTTTTTTCTTATCGTTAATAGAAGAGTCTTTAACTGGCTTGAGAGTTATCAAAGGGTTTACAGCTGAAAAAGAATTTACAAGTAAATTTGAAAACTCTACAAACAAACTATTCAGAACCATGAATAGTTTGATGAATAAAAAGAATTTGGCATCACCAACTAGTGAGTTTATGGGAATCACCGTAATTGTGGTAATTCTTTGGTATGGTGGAAATATGGTTTTAGCTCCTGCTGCAGGAATAACACCTATGTCTGGTGGAGCATTTATTGGATTTATGGCGTTGGCATATAATATTCTAACACCTGCAAAATCTATTTCGAATGCTATTTATGGTATTAAAAAGGGAGATGCTTCTGCAAGAAGAGTCTTGGAAGTTCTTGAAACTGAAAATCCTATTCTTGATAAAGAAAATGCACTTGTAAAGACCAATTTTGACAGTGAGATCGTGTTTGATAATATTTCATTCAAATATCAAGATGAATACGTTTTAAAGAACTTTTCTTTAACCATTCCAAAAGGAAAAACAGTTGCTTTAGTTGGGCAATCTGGAAGTGGAAAATCTACCTTAGCAAATCTTATTACTCGTTTTTATGATGTTAATGAAGGAGCTATTTATATTGACGGCGTAAACATCAAAGACATGACTAAAGATTCCTTGCGCAAACTAATGGGAATTGTTACTCAAGATTCTATCCTTTTTAATGATTCTGTAGCGAATAACATTGCGTTAGGAACAGAAAACACATCAGAAGAAGCAATTATAAATGCTGCAAAAATTGCCAATGCACACGAATTTGTTAAAGAATTAAAAGAGCAATACAATTCGAATATTGGCGATAGCGGAAACATGCTTTCTGGTGGGCAAAAACAACGTTTAAGTATTGCTAGGGCTGTTCTTAAAAATCCACCAATTATGGTGTTGGACGAAGCGACTTCTGCTTTAGACACAGAGTCTGAACAATTAGTTCAACTTGCGTTAGAAAAAATGATGCAAAACAGAACTTCTTTAGTTATTGCTCACAGATTGTCTACGATTCAAAAAGCAGATACCATTGTTGTTCTTAGAAAAGGAAAAATTATTGAACAAGGAAAACATGAAGATTTATTAAAAATAAAAGGAGATTATTTTAAACTCGTAACGATGCAAAATTTAGATTAATGAAAAATTTTTCTTTTTACATTTCTAATATTTGTAAATCTTTAATTCCAAAATATTTTTCTCAAAGAAAACTAAGTTCTTGGCTAAAAAAAGAAAATGATTTTTCTTCAGTTGAGGTTTTAGAACGATTGTCATATTACATTACAAATAACAAAGGTCAACTAGCAAATGATGCTATGTTTCTTAAAGACTTTAAACGTCCTAAAAGAGGAACCATGTATTATTTTGACTTGGTTCAATACACTCGTTATTTTAAAAACACGTTAAAAATTAAATTCAAGTTTGGAGACGTTCAAGAAAATCAAGAAACGTTAACTATCGTAAAAAGTAGACCTATTGATCATTCTGGCAATTCTGTACTACTAAAATTGGATGCGTTAAGACATTATTATTTTGTTACTGACAAAGGCCCTTACAATAAAAAGAAAAACGAGATTGTTTGGAGAGGATATATTCATAAAGAAAACAGAAGAAGTCTCGTAGCGCAATTCTACAACCACCCAAAATGCAATATTGGATGCATTCCTTTACGAGATGAAAACCCTGATTGGAAAAAACCTTTTATTTCTGTAGAAGAACAATTACAATACAAGTTTATTTTATCTATTGAAGGACATGATGTAGCCACAAATTTAAAATGGATACTATCTTCAAACTCATTGTGTTTTATGCCAACTCCAAAGTTTGAAACTTGGTTTATGGAAGGGAAATTGATTCCAAATGTTCATTATGTTCATCTAAAAGATGATTATTCTGATATGCTGGAAAAAATGGACTATTATAGTAAAAACGAAGAACAAGCTTTGGCTATTATAAAAAATGGGCAAGCCTGGGTTGCTCGATTTCAAAATGAAAAGTTAGAGAAATTTCTTTCTATAAAAGTATTAGAAGCTTATTTTAAAGCTACGAATCAAATTTAAATTATTTCTTCAAGCCTAAAGCGTTCCCTTTTTCTAACATGTACGCAAAAGAAGCGTCATATTCATTCGGAATTTCACCATCAAGAATCGCGTTTTTAATCGCTTCTTTTAATTGACCTATTTCTCTACAAGGCTCTAAGTTGAATGTTTCCATAATCAATTCACCAGAAATAGGTGGTTGAAAATTACGCACCTGATCTCTTTCTTCAACTTCTTTAATCTTTCTACGAACTACTTCGAAATTCTTATGGTATTTTTTAAATTTATTAGGATTCTTCGTTGTTATGTCGGCTTCACACAGTGTCATTAGTGAATCAATATCATCTCCAGCATCAAAAATCAACCTTCTTACTGCAGAGTCTGTTACTTCACTTGCCAACACAATTGGCCTAGAACTTAATAATACCATTTTCTGAACAAACTTCATTTTATTGTTCAATGGCATTTTTAAACGCTTGAATAATTTAAAAACCATTTTAGCACCTACAAACTCATGCGCATGAAATGTCCAACCAATCTGTTTATGAAACTTTTTAGTAGGAGCTTTTCCTATATCATGCAATAAAGCTGCCCAACGCAACCAAACATCATTGGTGTTTTCTGAAATATTATCAACCACTTCTAATGTGTGATAAAAATTATCTTTATGCTTTTGTCCTTCTACCTCTTCTACGCCTTTTAAAGCGATTAATTCTGGTAAAACTTGTGGTAATAACTGAGTTGATTCTAATAATAGAAAACCTACAGAAGGCACCTTTGAAAGCATAATTTTATTCAACTCATCAACAATACGTTCTCGCGTGATTATTTTTAATCGATCTTCATTTTTAGAAATGGCGTCTAAAGATTCTTTCTCTATAGTAAAACCCAATTGACTTGCAAAACGTATCGCTCGCATCATTCTCAAAGGATCATCTGAATAGGTAATATTTGGTTCTAAAGGAGTTCTAATGATTTGATCCTTCAGGTCATCAACCCCATTAAAAGGATCTAATAACAATCCGAAATTTTCTTTATTTAAACTTAATGCCAATGCATTAATTGTAAAATCTCTTCTGTTTTGATCGTCTTGCAAAGAGCCTTCAGAAACTTCTGGATTACGGCTGTCTTCTGCGTATGATTCTTTACGAGCTCCAACAAATTCTATTTCAACGTCTTTATAACGCAACATTGCAGTTCCGTATGTTTTAAAAACCTGAACTTTAGGTTTCGTTGGAAGTAGCTCTGCAACTTTCTGTGCTAGTTCTATACCACTGCCAATAGCTACAACATCAATATCTTTAGCATCTCCACGTTCTAAAATATAATCACGAACAAACCCGCCAATAACATAACTCTCGACTTCTAATAACTGAGAAGCTTTAGATATATAATTAAATATTGGTGCAGAAATTGCGTCTTTGTAAAATTGTTGTTGCATAGAATTATTCTCTAATAACTACTACTTCATTGTTTTCAGTAATTCTAAGAATTCTTGACGAAGTTTCAGCTATTTTATCTTGCTGCAAATTTACTATATAATCTACGCTATGCAAAATTGTCTTGCTAATTTCTGAAAATGATTTTGGTGTAGCATCTCCACTAATATTTGCAGATGTAGAGACAATGGGTTTCCCGAATTCCTTTATCAACTGTTTACAAAATTCATCTTGAACAATTCTAATCGCAATTGTGTTGTCAGTGGCAATACAATTCGCTGATAAATGAATTGGATTTCTATAAATAATCGTTGTGGGTCTTGTTGATTTTTCTAATTCTTCTTTTGCTTTATCAGGAATAGATACTACATATTCTGAAAGCATTTTAAAGGAATCAACTAAAATAATTAGACTTTTAGATTCTTCTCTTTGTTTAATGGAATAAATTTTAGCGACTGCTTCAAAATTTGTCGCATCACATCCTATTCCCCAAACTGTATCTGTAGGATAAAGAATTACTTTTTCTTGTTGTAATAATTCAGAAATTATATGTATTTCATCAGAATTCAAAACACTAAATAGTTATAGATTTATTTTTTCTTAGCAACTGTAGCGTGTTGCATATAAAACATATCTAATTGAGAACCCAAAAACAGAATATTAAACAAAACTGCAAAAGGGAAATATAGAAAAGATTTTGTAGTATTTATTCCTTTTATAGACTCTATTGTATACCCACAATCTTTAAACATTCTCTTTATACTTCTCTTAGTAAAAAAGCGATAATGTGTTCTGTCTAAAATTAGATCATCTGTGTATTTCCAATCTCTGTTAAAAATCATTTTAAAGATGTTTTTAGAATACCTAACATTTGGTATTGAAGTAACTAAAACGCCTTCTTTTTTCAACTTAGATTTTAAATTTACAATATCATCCCAAGGTTCTAATAAATGTTCAATAACATCATTCATAACAATGACATCAAAATAATTATCTGGTAATTCGCTTAGCTTTTCCTCTAAAGTTCCTACTACTACCTTATAAAGCTTTCTCTGTGCTTCTTTTGCTGATTCTTCAAATGGCTCTACCCCCCAAGTTTCCACTCCTTCTTTTACAAGTTGCGCTGAAAAATTACCTGACCCACAACCAATTTCTAAAATAGTTTTAGCCGAGTTTGGGATATAACGCAACATTTCTGGTCTTACATTTTTATAATATCCTGTGTCTTTAATATCCATAATTTGGGGTTTAATATTTTTTTTTAAAAGGTAAGTTCATAGATTTTTTACTTAACCAACTTCCTTTTCTTATTGATTGAAAATAATAACGAACCAATTCAACGAACAAATATATGTTTAATTTTAGCTTTGGTATAAAAAAGAAAACAATCCCTATCATTGCTAAAAGTAATTTTGAAATTATGTTACTTCCTATTACCAGTAATAATAATATAAACCGTTTAAAACCATTAAAGTGATTTCTAAGATATATGTGTTTTGAAATTATAACTTCTGTTTTTGTAATACTCGCTGTTTTTATGTTTATTCTTGAAGCGCCTCCATGATTGTGAATAATATTCACATTTTTAAGCAACGCAATTTCTCCTCCTTGATTTCTTACTTTTTTACATAAATCTACATCTTCAAAATACATCCAATAATCTTCATTCCAACCAGTAACTTTCTGAAACCAATTTCTACTTATAAAAACGACAGAACCAGAAACCCAATCCGGAAAAAGAACATTATCTTTTTCTATAGTTTTCTTTTTAAACGTTCTATAAACGGCTCTAGGAAGCCCGAATAAGGTTGCTATATTTGGAAAAATCCTATCTGAATCTTCATAAGACCCCTTATTATTCAATTGACCACAAGAAACAATTCCATAATTAGAATTTTCTTGCAAATGTGTTAACATTGCCCCAATTGCATCTTCAGAAGCCAATGTGTCTGGATTTAAAAATAACAAATGAGAACCTATTGAATGTAAAGCTCCAGTATTACAGCCATTTGCAAATCCATTGTTTCCTGAATTTTCAATAAACTTAAATTGAGGGTATTTATCTGAAAACTCTTTTAACTTTCCATCATCAGATTTATTATCTACAATAACAACTTCAAAGGTGTAGTTTTCTTCAGTACTATGAATTAAAGTATCCAAACAGTTTTTTAAATGTTTCCAACTTTTATAGTTAACTATAATAATGGAAACATCCTTTTCATTAATATCCGGGTTAAAACCAACTATAGGATTTGAACCTTTATTAATCCTATATTTAAATTTTAAAACTTCAATATATCTTCTCCAAACGCCAAAAGCCTGTGTCCAAGAAATTACAAATCCTTGATATCCATCTAAAAAGCCTCCTTGAATAAAAAACTGAATAAAAAACCTCGCTAAAGGTTTTATAAACAAATGATATGGAGTTACAAATTTTCCTTTCTCGAGTAATTCTTGCGCTTGTAACTTAGCATAGCTCTTAAGCTTGTCTTTATAAACACTGTACTCTATGTATGAGTAATGGTTTATCTTTTCTGACAAAAACCCAATTTCTCCTTCCGTATAAATTTCTTCGTGAACTTTTCCTTTATAACGACAATCCTCTTTGCGAAACAACCTAATAACCTTATCTCGTTGCCAACCACTATACCTTAGCTTCTTCTCTTTAAAAAAGAAATTTCTATAAATATAAAAAGCAGAATACGTTGAATTCGCATTAATTGTTTTTATAATTTCTTCTTTAAGCGGTTTTTCTATTCGCTCATCTGCATCTAATAACAAAACCCAATCATTAGAAGCTTTGCTAATCGCAAAATTCTTCTGAGAAGAAAAATCATCGAAAACGCGTTGCACTATTTTTACATTATGTTTTTTTGCCAACGTAACTGTAGCGTCTGTACTAAATGAATCTATTACAATAATTTCATCAGCAAAACTGATAGATAGAATTGCTTCTTCGATATGAATTTCTTCATTAAAAGTTGGTATTATTGCAGTAATTTTCAAATATTATATCTTTTAAACGGCTACATCATATTCTCTAAGAGCATCATTTAATGATGTTTTCTTATTTGTACTTTCTTTACGTTTCCCAATAATTAATGCACAAGGAACATTGTATTCTCCAGCAGCAAATTTCTTGATATAACTCCCAGGAATTACAACTGAACGTGCAGGAACTCTTCCTTTCATTTCTACAGGTGTATCTCCAGTTACGTCAATGATTTTTGTTGATGCTGTTAATACTACATTTGCGCCTAATACCGCTTCTTTTTCTATATGTACCCCTTCTACAACGATACAACGAGAACCAATAAATGCCCCATCTTCTATAATTACGGGTGCTGCTTGTAATGGTTCTAATACTCCACCAATTCCAACGCCACCAGATAAATGTACGTTTTTACCTATTTGTGCACAGCTACCAACTGTTGCCCAAGTATCTACCATTGTACCTTCATCTACATAGGCACCAATATTTACATAACTTGGCATTAAAATAGTTCCTGCAGAAATATAAGCGCCATGTCTAGCTACTGCATTTGGCACTACTCGTATTCCTTTTTCTGCATAATTTCTTTTTAATGGAATTTTATCATGATATTCAAAAATACCAGCTTCTAAAGTTTCCATTTTCTGAATAGGAAAGTACAGAACTACTCCTTTTTTTACCCATTCATTTACTTGCCATCCATTAGAAGTTGGCTCAGCAACCCTTAAAGTCCCCGCATCTAATAAATCGACAACTTCTCTAATCGCTTTTATTGTGTTTTCTTCTTTTAATAACTCACGGTTATCCCAAGCTTTCTCTATGATTTTTCTTAAATTCTCCATCCTATTAAATATATTTTTGCAAATATAAATCTATCGTTAAAATTCTAAGCGAAGATACATTTTTTAAACAGATATCTCTATCATGTTTAAATTTCAATACGTGTTTTATATGTTGTAATTAGTAGCTATTCTAATAATTTTAGAGCAATACTTTACCTAATTTTACTACTTATTCAAGGTATAACCACTATTTTTGTCAAAAAGGAATAATTATGAGTAGAGTTTTATCCATAGATTTTGGTAAAGTTAGAACTGGAATTGCAGTAACAGACGAGTTACAAATAATTGCTTCTGGCTTAACAACTGTTGCTACTCCAGAATTAATACCTTTTTTAAAAGCATACACAAAAAAAGAAAAAGTAGCGCTTTTTTTAGTTGGATTACCGAAACAAATGGACAATACAGCCAGTGAAAGTGAAGTACTTATTATTCCTTTCTTAAAAAAATTAGCGGCTTCTTTTCCAAATATCCCAATGCAAAGAGTAGACGAACGTTTTACTTCTAAAATGGCTTTTCAGACAATGTTAGATGGAGGAATGAAGAAAAAACAACGCCAAAATAAAGGATTGATAGATGAAATTAGTGCTACAATTATTTTACAATCCTATTTATATAACAAATAAGTTTTTCTACTTGTTCTTTCTTTGTATTTTTGCACCCATTAAAATTTTAGACTAATGATTTTACCAATTGTTGCATACGGAGATCCTATTTTAAGAAAAGTAGGCGTTGAAATTGACAAAGATTACCCGCAATTAGAAGCGCTAATTGCCAACATGAAAGAAACCATGTATAAAGCTAGTGGCGTCGGATTGGCAGCTCCACAAATTGGAAAAGCAATTCGATTGTTTTTGGTAGATGCTTCTCCTTTTGGCGATGATGAAGAATTAGAAGAAAAAGAAAGAGCATTTTTAGCTGATTTTAATCATGTCTTTATCAACCCTAAAATCTTAGAAGAAAAAGGGGATGAATGGTCTTTTAATGAAGGGTGTTTAAGCATTCCTGATGTTAGAGAAGATGTTTTTAGACAAGAGCAAATTACAATTGAATATCAAGATGAGAATTTTGAAAAACACACAAAAACCTTAAACGGTTTGGCTGCGAGAGTTTTTCAACATGAATATGATCATATAGATGGAATTTTATTTACTGATAAGTTATCTTCATTAAAGAAAAGACTGATCAAAAAGAAATTAGAAAATATAACTAAAGGAAAAGTAAATGCAGACTATAGAATGCGTTTTCCTAGTGCCCAAAAAAAATAAGTCACAAAGACCTTAAAAAAATACAGAATGGAATTTAATAAAATTATTGCCGTAACAGGTAAACCAGGTTTATTCGTAGTTGTTTCACAAACTAAAACAGGAATTATTGTAGAATCGTTAATAGACAAAAAACGTATTCCTATTTTATCTACTCACAACGTGAGCTTATTAGAAAACATTGCCGTTTTTACCTATAATGAAGAAGTGCCATTATTAACTGTTTTTAAATCTATTTTTCAAAAAGAAGCAGGAAAAGAAACAATCAGTCACAAAGAAAGTGGTGCTAAATTGACTTCTTTTTTCTCTGAAATCTTACCAGAATACGATCAAGAAAGAGTGTACACTTCAAACATCAAAAAAATTGTACAATGGTACAATGCTTTAATTGCTGTTGCATTTGATTTTTCTACTGCAGAATTATCATCAGAAGCAAAACAAGAAGCATAATGAACTCTAGAGCTCAGCAATTAGAGGCGTTTAATAGATTGTTAGATATTATGGATGATCTCAGAGAGAAATGTCCGTGGGATCAAAAGCAAACCTTAGAATCGTTACGTCATTTAACGATTGAAGAAACGTACGAATTAGCTGATGCAATTTTAGACAACGATTTAGAAGAAGTAAAAAATGAATTAGGCGATGTGTTGTTACACATCGTCTTTTATGCTAAAATTGGAAGTGAGAAAAAAGCTTTTGATATTGCAGATGTTGCCAATGCTATTTCTGATAAATTAATTCATAGACACCCTCATATTTATGGAGATGTTGTTGTCAAAGATGAAGAAGAAGTAAAAAGAAACTGGGAACAGCTAAAACTAAAAGAAGGAAAAAACTCTGTTTTAGAAGGTGTTCCTAAAAGTTTACCTGCGTTGGTAAAAGCAAACCGTATTCAAGATAAAGTTGCTGGTGTTGGTTTTGATTGGGAAGAACCACAACAGGTTTGGGAAAAGGTGCAAGAAGAACTTAGCGAATTAAACGAAGAAGTTAAAAACAACAACACAGATGCTATTGAAGCAGAGTTTGGAGATGTGTTGTTTTCTATGATTAACTATGCTCGTTTTATTAATGTGAACCCAGAAAACGCATTGGAAAGAACCAATAAAAAATTCATTAAACGTTTTCAGTTTTTAGAAGAAGCTGCAAAAAAAGATGGCAAAGAACTTTCTGATATGTCTTTAGTTGAGATGGATGTTCATTGGGAGAATTCGAAAAAATTCTTCAAATAGCTGTCATTGCAAATGCAATAAAGCAACACCTACAAAAGAAAGAAAAGAGCACTTTATTGGCCTCTTAATCTCGTTTTCTTTATATTTACTTCATGAAAATCTTAATTATTACCGGAGGAAGTAATGGAATAGGAAAAGCTATTGCAAAAAAATATACTTCAGAAAACTATACTGTAATTTCTATTTCTAGAAGCAACGCTGCAAATGTGCATTTTCAGCAAATCACTGCTGACTTAAGTAATACTTCAAGCGCTATTAACGCTATTACCTCTGCTTTTTCAATGCTGAATTTAGAAAATATTTCTTCAATTACATTCGTAAATAATGCGGGTAGTTTAGGTGAAGTAAACACACTTGGTAATTTAGATTCCGAAAAAATTCAAGATATAATTCAATTGAATACGACTACTCCATTAGTATTCGCTAATGAATTTATTCGACTCACTAAAAACCTTCACTGCAAAAAACAAATTATCAATATTTCTTCTGGAGCAGCAATAAATGCATATTCTGGCTGGTCTATATATTGCACCTCTAAAGCGGCGCTAGACATGACAACTAAAGCTATTGCTACAGAACAAAGCGAAGTAGAAAACGGAGTGAAATGTATTGCTATTTATCCTGGAGTTGTAGATACCAATATGCAAACTGCTATTAGAAAAACAACCCCAACAGAATTTAAAAATGTGCAACGCTTTAAAGATCTAAAAGAAAACAACGAATTGTATTCTCCAAAATTTGTAGCTGATAGAATTTATCACATTGACACTTCTAATGTATTAGAAAACGGAGCTATTGTTGATATTAGGAACATTTAATTAATTACAAAAACTGGAAATTAAATTAGATGAAAGAACTAAGTCTCTAAATGAAAATGGTGGTATTCTAACGAAGTTATTAGAAATAATAAGGGAACTGTTTTTATTATAAATCTACTATGACAATTATTAATAAGATTGAAATAATAGATGGAAAACTCTGCAAAGAAATATAAAAAAAGCCTCCAAATTGGAGGCTTTTTTTATTACACTAATTTCTTAGCGTTTTTTACTTTTTGCTTTGTGAGCGCGAATTCAATTACTTCGCTCATTTCAGAAACATAATGAAATTTCATTCCTTTTAAATAGGACTCTTTAATTTCTAAAATATCCTTCTCGTTTTCATTACACAAAATAATCTCTTTAATATTCGCTCTTTTAGCAGCTAATATTTTTTCTTTAATTCCACCAACTGGCAATACTTTACCACGCAATGTAATTTCACCTGTCATTGCTAACTTGTTTTTCACTTTGCGTTGTGTAAATGAAGAAATTAATGATGTTAACATCGTAACACCTGCACTTGGTCCATCTTTTGGTGTTGCACCTTCTGGCACGTGAATATGCACATTATATTTTTCTAATACTTCAGGATTCACTCCTAAATCTTCTGCATTAGCTTTGATATATTCCATCGCAATTGTTGCAGATTCTTTCATTACTTTCCCTAAGTTACCAGTAATAGAGAATCCACCTTTCCCTTTAGATAAAATAGATTCGATAAATAAAATATCTCCACCAACACTTGTCCAAGCTAGGCCTGTAACAACTCCGGCAACATCATTGTTTTCGTATTTATCTCTTTCTAAACGTGCTGGCCCAAGAATTGTTTCAATATCTTCAGAAGTCAATGTAATATTATACTCCTGTTCCATTGCAATAGACTTTGCTGCATAACGCACTACTTTTGCTATTTTCTTTTCTAGCCCTCTTACTCCAGATTCACGCGTATATCCTTCAACAACTTTCTCAATCTGTTTCTTCCCCATCTTTAAATGATCAGAAGACAAACCGTGTTCTTTTAATTGCTTAGGCAATAAGTGTTTTTTAGCGATTTCTACTTTTTCTTCAATGGTATAGCCAGAAACATTAATAAGCTCCATTCTGTCTCTTAAAGCCCATGGAACTTGTCCTAAGTTATTCGCAGTTGCAATAAATAACACTTTAGAAAGATCAAAACCAAGTTCTAAATAATTATCGTAAAACTCACTATTTTGCTCAGGGTCTAATACTTCTAACATTGCAGAAGAAGGATCTCCTTGATTGCTATTGCTTAGTTTATCAATCTCATCCAATACAAAAACTGGATTCGCTGTTCCTGCTTTTTTAAGATTCTGAATCAACCTACCTGGCATTGCACCAATGTATGTTTTTCTATGTCCACGAATTTCAGCTTCATCACGCAAACCTCCTAAAGACATACGTACATATTTTCTTCCTAACGATTCTGCTACAGATTTCCCTAAAGAAGTTTTTCCAACTCCTGGAGGTCCATACAAGCATATAATTGGAGATTTCATATCACCTTTTAACTTTAATACCGCTAAATGCTCTATGATTCTTTCTTTTACTTTTTCTAAACCGAAATGATCTCTATCTAATACTTTTTGCGCATTTTTTAAATCAAATTTATCTACAGAATATTCTCCCCAAGGCAATTCTAATAGCAACTCTAAATAACTACGTTGCACACCATATTCTGCCATTTGCGGATTCATTCTTTGCAAACGACTTAACTCTTTATCGAACGTTTTATCAATTTCTTTTGTCCATTTTTTAGTTTTCGCCTTCGCTTTCATTTCCTCCAACTCTTCATCGTTAGAAACACCACCTAATTCTTCTTGAATGGTTTTTAATTGTTGTTGTAAATAATATTCACGCTGTTGCTGATCCATATCAGTGCGTGTTTTAGACTGAATATCATTCTTCAGCTCTAAACGTTGTAACTCCTTATTTAAACGCTTTAACGTTAATAAAGCACGCTCTTTTAAGTTGCTTTTCGCTAATAACTCTTGCTTTTCTTTTACAGATAAGTCCATGTTTGATGAAATGAAATTCACCAAGAACGAATTAGACTGAATATTTTTGATTGCAAAAGAAGCTTCTGAAGGCAACATTGGGTTTACCTTAATAATTTGCAACGCTTGCTCTTTTACAGAATCAATAATTGCATCAAACTCTTTGTTCTTCTCTTCTGTTTTATCTTCTAAAACAGCTTTAGTAGTCGCTTTTAAATACGGCTCGTTCTGAGTGATTTGATCAATTTCAAAACGTTTCTTCCCTTGAATAATAACGGTTGTATTTCCATCAGGCATTTTTAATACGCGTAAAATTTGAGCTACTACTCCAATTTTATGAATATCATTTTCTGTAGGATTTTCTACGTCAGCATTTTTCTGTGCTACAACACCTATTATTTTATCTCCAGCATTTGCATCTTTTATCAATTGAATAGACGCATCTCTACCTGCAGTAATCGGAATTACAACACCAGGAAATAACACTGTATTTCTTAAGGGTAAAATTGGTAATACCGCTGGAATCTCTTCTTTATTAATAATCTCTTCATCTTCTGGGGTCATCAACGGAATTAATTCCGAATCTTCATCTAACAAATTGTGAAGCGACAAACTGTCTAAACCTATAATTTTAGCTTTACTCATAGTATATATATCTGTCAAGTTGACATTTAGTATCTTATTTCTTTTTTCAAAAAACATTTAAAAACAAATTAAAAGATTAATAATCAATTAGTTAATATGTTTTTCAATCGTTTTATTTACTCTAATAAAACAATTGTTATGCCAAGGCGAGTATTACGTATAGATATATTAATTATTAAAAAACAAGTGAATGAAAAATTAAAAAACTAGAACTGACAATAAACGCCGTCAAATGGAAAATTTTATCAGCTAATAACAAATTATCTTTTGGTAGCACCGTAATACATTGTAAAAACTAACCATAAATAGGCATACACAATTACGGAAACAAAACTCTAAACCACTTCACAAAATCCGCCTTCATTTAAAAAAATGTACATTTATTCTATACAACTGTAACAAATCGAAAACCGTGTTGTCTATACTATAGAAACGTTTCACTGAAGGATACAAATCAACATATCAACCAACTATTAGAACGCTGTAAAAAAGGTGATAATTCTGCACAAATGCAGGTTTACAAAAACTATTACAGCGCTATGTACAACGCATCATTAAGAATCCTTAAAGATACGTTTGAAGCAGAAGATATAATGCAAGAAGCATTTTTAACTGCTTTTACAAAATTGGATACATTTAAAGGTGAGGTTGCTTTTGGCGCATGGCTCAAGCGAATTGTTATCAACAAGAGTTTAACCCAACTTAAAAAAAACAACACTTACCAAGATGTAAAGATGGACGTAATTAAAGATACAACTATAGAAACTGAAGACGCTATAGATTACACTTCATTACATGCCAGTAAGGTATTAGAAACATTAAATTCTTTAAAAGAAAATTATAGAATCATTTTAAATTTACACCTAATTGAAGGATATGATTATGAAGAAATCGGACACATATTAGGCTATACAAATGAAAATGTGAGAACCACAGTTTCTAGAGCAAAAAAGAAATTAAAGCAACAGCTAGTTTTAGAAACAGCATCATAAAACCAAGAAATGGAAGATCAGTTTAACAACTTTTTTAAAAATACCGACTTCGATTTAGAAGCACCGAGATTTGGTCATCTAGAGAGATTCCAGGATAGATTAAACAATCAAAATAAAAAGAAAAATAAAATAACATCTTTTAAATGGATGAGCATAGCTGCGTCTGTCATATTAATGATTGGTTTTTGGCTAGGGTCTTACCAAGCAGAAGCAACCTTATTATTAGCAGATGTTTCTCCTAAAATGCAAGAAGCCGAAAGTTTTTTTATAAGTACAATTAGACAAGAATTAAAAGAAATTGAAAAAGTAAGAAACCCTAAAACAGAACGTATAATTGAAGATGCACTAAATCAATTAGAAGTTTTAGAAGACACATATAAAGATTTAGTAAAAGCTCTTAATACCAGTAATGATGACAGACGTGTTGTGTATGCGATGATAAGTAATTATCAGAATAGAATAGCTATTTTACAAGACGTACTAAAACTAATAAACCAAATTAACAACCCTAAAGAGAATCAAAATGAAGAAATCTATTTATAAAATCGCCCTACTATTTTTATTAGTACCATTAGTAAGTTTTTCCACTTCAGAAACAAATCCAAAACATGAAAAAAGCAGAACTATAAAGAAAGAATATTCTGTAAATCGCGATGCAACTGTTGGGATTAACAATAAGTACGGAAATGTAAATATTATTACATGGAATAAGAATAAAGTTGAAATTACGGTAGAAATTACTGTAAAAGGAAACGACTTGAGTACTGTTGAAAAAAAATTGAGAAATATAGAAATTGAGTTTAATGCAAACTCTAACATGGTTTCAGCAAAAACAAGATTTGAAAAATCATCTAGAAGCTGGAGCTTTTGGGGGAACTCAAAAAACACAAGCTATAAAATTAATTATACTGTAAAAATGCCAAGATCTAACAATGTAAAAGTTAATAATGATTACGGTAATATTTTGTTAAACGAAATAGATGGCACCGCTGATATTAATTGTGATTACGGAAAAATTACGCTTGGTGATTTAAATAATTCTGACAATACAATTAATATAGACTACACAAAAGGATCGTCAATTAACTTTATGAAAGCTGGCTCTGTAAATGCAGATTACTCTAAGCTTACAATTGATAAAACTGATAGAGTAGATGTAAACTCTGATTACTCTACTGTAAATATTGGTATCGCTAACAAAGTAACGTACAACTCTGATTACGGAACTATTAAAGTTGATGATGTGGAAGATATTAGAGGCAATTCAGACTATGTAAGTATCCGATTAGGAACTGTTCGTAAAAACTTAAACATAGATGCAGATTATGGTTCTATAAAAATAAATGAACTAGCTAAAGGATTTGGTCGCGCAGAAATCTCAGGAGAATATGCTGGTATTACAATTGGAGTAAAAGGAAATAACAGCTTTAAATTCACCGCTGATTTACAATATGCTGGACTTAGATACAACGAGAACAATGTTGATATGAGAAAAAGTATTGAAAAATCTTCTAAGAAGTATTATGAAGGAACCTATGGAAACGGAAACAGTAATTCTGTTTTAATTATCAAGTCTCAATACGGAAGTGTCAATTTTAAAGAAAACTAGTCAACAATATAAATAAATCAAAATCATGAAAAAATTAATTATCACGTGTATCATTTTCACAATGAGTTTATCTGTAAATGCGCAGAGCTGGTGGAGTAATAAGAAGGTTCGTGGAAACGGAAATGTAACAACAGAAACTAGAAGAACATCAGACTATGAAAGTATTCGCGTTGGAGGAAACTTTGATGTAGAACTAGTAAAAGGAAAAGAAGGGAGAATTACGATTAAAGGGGAAGAAAACTTATTGAGATATATTGAAACTGAAGTTAAAAGAGGAGTTTTAAAAATCAAGATAAAAAAAGGGGTTAACTTAAAAATGACTAGAAAAATGATTGTTACAGTTCCTTATCAAGATATAGAAAAAGTGAGCTTAAGTGGTTCTGGAGATTTAACAAGTAATGGAACGATTAAAGCGGATGTATTTTCACTTTCAGTTGCTGGCTCTGGTAATATAAAATTAAATGTAGAAGCAAATAGCCTAAAATCTACTATTGCTGGCTCTGGAAACATTAAATTAAGTGGTTCTGCAGATGTATTAACTTGTACTATTGCTGGTTCTGGATATATTAACGCCTATGAATTAAAAACAAAAACTACCTCTGCAAAAATTGCTGGTTCTGGAAATATTAAAACGACCGTTTCAGATGAAATTAATGCAAAGGTAGTAGGTTCTGGAAGTATCTATTACAAAGGAAATCCTGAGAAAATTAATAGTAAATCAATTGGTTCTGGAGATATTATTGACAGAAACTAATTAGAAATATACATTCAATAAAAAAACCGAGCAACTTGCTCGGTTTTTTTATTTTTAATAGTTTCTATATTTTGAAGACAGCTCAAATACGTGTTCTAGTATTTTTTTCTCTTTATCATTAAAGACTAAATTTTTACGTTTATAAACAACATCTGCAACCTCAAATACTTTATGTACTTGATAGGTTGTAAACCCTGATGCTCCCCCCCAACTATAAGATGGAATGAAATTCCTTGGAAAACCACTTCCGAAAATATTTGCACTCACACCAACTACTGTTCCTGTGTTAAACATGGTGTTAATTCCACATTTAGAATGATCTCCCATAATCAATCCACAAAATTGCAAGCCTGTTTTTGCAAATCGATCCGTTTCATAACTCCATATTTTCACTTCCGCGTAGTTATTTTTCAAATTCGAATTGTTAGTGTCAGCACCTAAATTACACCATTCTCCAATGACAGAATTCCCTAAATAACCTTCATGTCCTTTGCTTGAATACCCAAACAAAACAGAGTTATTTATTTCTCCTGCAACTTTACAATAAGGCCCTAAGGTTGTATTCCCATAAATTTTTGCGCCCATTTTCACAACTGCATTTTCACACATTGCAAATGGCCCTCTAATTAAACTTCCCTCTAAAATCTGTGCATCTTTACCAATGTAAATTGGTCCATCAGTAGCATTTAAAGAAGCATACATAACTGTTGCTCCTTCTTCTATAAAGATATTCTTTTTGTTTATTGCATGTACATCTTCAGGAATAGGTTCTGAAGTTCTATCTTCAGTTAACAAGTCAAAATCTAATTGAATTGCTTCTCCATTATTAGAAAAAATATCCCAAGTGTTTTTTATTTGGATGATCTCCTCTTCTAGATCTATTGCTGTGTACGTTTCTAAATTTACTTCTTCTTGAGAATCAGAAGTAAAAAAAGCAATGACATCATCACCTTTATAAATAGCTTCGTTTTCTGATAAATTTCTGATTTTATCTACCAATTCTAAAGTCGGTAAATAAGAAGCATTGATCAATACATTTTGATTCATCTCTACCATCGGATACTTATCTTCTAAATATTCCTCAGTAATTGTTGTTGTGGTTAACCCTAAATGCTTTTCCCATTTTTCTCTAATGGTTAAAATTCCGATTCTAATATCTGCAACAGGTCTCGTATATGTAAAAGGCAATAGTGCATCTCGCACTTCTCCATCAAATAAAATGTAATTCATTTCTTGTATAAGCTTTTTGCAAATATAAAGTAATGAATACAAAAAACTAAAAAAAACTGCATTGAGTTACATATCTAATTACCGACCAACAGCACAAAAAAACGCACTAGCAACATAAATAGTCGAACTAACAACAACTACATCAATAGGCTACAAACTTCAAAAGAAATAAAACTGCTAATAATTACAACGCATAAAAAAAACCGAAGCTTAGCTTCGGTTTTTTTACCTCTAAATTTATTTTCTTATTTATTCAAATACATTTTACGTCTTGAATACAATTCGTAAAACTGATCGTCTTTTAAATCATCAATAAACAAAATGCTTTCTCCAGTAGATTTCATCTCTGGTCCCAACTTCTTATTTACATTCGGAAACTTATTAAAAGAAAAAACGGGTTGCTTAATTGCGTATCCTTCTAATTGTGGATTGAAATCAAAATCTGTTACTTTCTTTTCTCCCAGCATTACTTTCGTTGCATAATTCACATACGGTTCTCCATATGCTTTTGCAATAAAAGGAACTGTTCTAGATGCTCTTGGGTTTGCTTCAATAATATAAACGATGTCGTTTTTAATTGCAAACTGTACATTTATTAAACCAACTGTTTTTAATTCTAAAGCAATTGTTTTTGTATGATCTCTAATTTGTTGCATTACCAAATCTCCTAAATTAAAAGCTGGTAATGTTGCGTTTGAATCTCCAGAATGTACTCCACAAGGCTCAATATGCTCCATTATACCGATGATCTGTACATTTTCACCATCACAGATTGCATCTGCTTCAGCTTCAATTGCTCCATCTAAATAATGATCTAATAATAACTTATTACCGGGCATTCTTCTCAACAAATCAACTACAGTTTCAATCAATTCTTCTTTGTTGATGACAATTTTCATCCCTTGTCCTCCTAATACATAAGAAGGTCTCACCAAAATCGGAAAATCTAATTCATCTGCTAAAGCCAATGCTTCATCAGCAGTTTCTGCAATTCCGAATTCAGGAAATGGAATTTTATTATCTTGTAAAAGTTTTGAAAAACTTCCTCTGTCTTCTGCTAAGTCTAATGCTTCAAAACTAGTTCCAATAATTTTGACTCCGTATTTTGTTAACTTTTCTGCTAGTTTTAATGCTGTTTGCCCTCCTAATTGAACAATTACACCTTCAGGTTTTTCATGCTTGATAATGTCATATATATGTTCCCAAAATACAGGTTCAAAATATAATTTATCAGCTGTATCAAAGTCTGTAGAAACTGTTTCTGGATTACAGTTGATCATAATCGTTTCGTAACCACATTCTGCAGCTGCTAATATTCCATGAACACAACAGTAATCGAATTCAATTCCTTGACCAATTCTATTTGGACCAGAACCTAATACGATGATTTTCTTTTTATCTGAAACGACGCTGTCGTTATCTGTATAACGAGTTCCATCAGCTTTTACCACATCATTTTCGAATGTCGAATAATAATAAGGTGTCTTTGCTTTAAACTCTGCCGCACAGGTATCAACTAATTTAAAAACTCTATTTACATTTAACTCTTCACGTTTTGTGTAAACTTGACTTTCTAAACAACCTAACATGTGAGCAATTTGTCTATCAGCAAAACCTTTTTGTTTCGCTTCTAATAACAATTCTCTAGATAAGTTATCTAATTGATACGTAGAAATTTCTTTCTCTAATACGTTTAATTCTTCATATTGCTTTAAGAACCACATGTCAATTTTTGTAATGTCATGAATTTTACTCAACGGAATTCCCATTTGAATAGCATCATAAATTGCAAAAACGCGATCCCAAGAAGCAAATGTTAGCTTCTGAATAATTTCGTCGTAATTTTTATATCCTTTTCCATCAGCTCCTAAACCATTACGTTTAATCTCTAATGATTGAGTTGCTTTGTGCAATGCTTCTTGAAACGAACGTCCAATACCCATTACTTCCCCAACAGATTTCATTTGCAAACCTAACGTTCTATCAGAACCTTCGAATTTATCAAAATTCCAACGTGGTATTTTTACAATTACATAATCTAAAGTAGGCTCAAATAAAGCAGATGTAGATTTTGTTATTTGGTTATCTAATTCATCTAGATGATAACCCAATGCTAATTTAGCAGCAATTTTAGCAATAGGATACCCAGTTGCTTTACTTGCTAATGCTGATGAACGAGAAACACGTGGATTAATTTCAATGGCGATGATATCTTCTTTTTCATCAGGAGAAATAGCAAACTGCACATTACATCCTCCTGCAAAATCACCAATATTACGCATCATATGGATTGCCATATCACGCATTTTTTGGAATGTCTTATCAGAAAGTGTCATTGCTGGAGCTACAGTTATAGAATCTCCAGTATGAATTCCAATAGGATCCATATTTTCGATAGAACAAATAATAACTACATTGTCATTTGAATCTCTCAGTAATTCTAATTCATATTCTTTCCAACCTATAAGTGCTTTGTCAATCATTACCTCATGAATAGGAGAAACCTCTAATCCACGCGTTAATAACTCATCAAAGTCTTCTTCCTTATGTACAAACGAAGCGCCTTCTCCACCCAAGGTAAATGAAGCTCTAATAATTAAAGGAAATCCAAATTCCTGGGCAATCTCTTTCCCTTTTAAATAAGAAGTAGCTGTTGCTTGTGGCGCCATTGGAATACCAATGTCTAACATCAAGTTTCTAAACTTCTCACGATCTTCTGTAATATTAATAGCGTCAATGTTAACACCAATAATTTCTACATCAAAATCTTCCCAAATACCTTTTTCATCAGCTTCAATACATAAATTCAATGCTGTTTGTCCTCCCATTGTAGGTAAGACAGCATCAATCTGTGGATGTTCTTTTAAAATTTGAATGATTGACTTTGTAGTCAAAGGCAACAAGTATACATGATCTGCCATTGTTGGGTCAGTCATAATTGTTGCTGGATTTGAATTGATTAAAACAGTTTCAATTCCATCTTCTCTTAAAGAGCGTAAAGCTTGTGTTCCTGAATAATCAAATTCACAGGCCTGACCAATAACAATTGGTCCAGAACCGATGATTAAAATAGATTTAAGGTCTTGTCTTTTTGGCATTTTAGTGTGTATTATTGTTGTTGTTGTTGTTGTTGTTGTTGTTGT
>JBLFXB010000020.1:0-27545 GCA_047611925.1 Polaribacter sp. | reverse complement strand
TTCTTCTTCTTCTTCTTCTTCGAAAGTAATCAGAACATGTTCATCTGTTTCTTCTACAACAAATTCAACAACAATTCCCTCTTCTTCCTCTTCTTCTGCTAACAGTTCTTCAACAGCATCTTCAATAGCTTCATCTTCAGGAGCCTCTACTACTTCTTTAACAACAACATCCGCTATCTTTTTCAGAAGCTCTTCTTTTGTTTCAGTAGCATTTGGTGTTGTGTTTATATATTCATCAACATACGCTAAGACAGTTAATTTCTCATAAATTTCGTACGCTTTTTGTTTCAGTACCAAAACATCTTCTTTATTTTTTAACTGTAAAATACTGTGAGCTAAGCTTGTTAAGTCGGCTGCTAATTTTTTGTGCATAAGTTGATAAATTAATTGACGCTTGGCATCATTTTTTTAATAAATTTGTATGACTTGAAGTAAAATACAATTATAATCATATTTCAAGCATAAAATTACAAAATGTTTCTCGAAAATACGGTAAATCATACAGAACAATTTGGTTGGATAGAAGTTATTTGTGGCTCGATGTTTTCTGGTAAAACAGAAGAATTGATTCGCAGATTAAAACGCGCGCAGTTTGCAAAACAACGTGTCGAAATCTTTAAACCCTCAGTAGACACCCGTTATGATGACGAAGAAGTAGTTTCTCATAACGACAACCGCATTCGTTCTACGCCTGTCCCTTCATCTTCAAATATTCGTTTATTAGCAAATGACGTACAAGTTGTTGGTATTGATGAAGCGCAATTTTTTGATGATGAAATTGTTTCAGTTTGTAATGATTTAGCAAACAGAGGAATTCGTGTTATTGTAGCTGGTTTAGACATGGACTTTAAAGGAAACCCTTTTGGACCGATGCCCGCATTAATGGCAACTGCAGAATATGTAACGAAAGTGCATGCTGTTTGTACTCATACAGGAAACTTAGCGCATTATAGCTTTAGAAAAGCACAAAACGATAATTTAGTTTTATTGGGAGAAGTTGAAGAATATGAACCTTTAAGTAGAGCCGCATATTATAAAGCATTGCAAGTACAACAAGAAAAAATAGTAGCTGCTAAAAACACTGAAACTAGTTCAAAAGACACTGAATAAAGCTCAGCATAAACTATGAATAACCATGTTACCGTTTTAGAGATTGATGGAAATGCCTTAAAACACAACCTTCAACATTTTAAACAAAAACTAGAAGCCAATACAAAAACACTAGTTGTTGTAAAAGCTTTTGGTTATGGTAGTGAAGCTACAAAAATTGCCAAATTCTTAGAAAAGGATGTCGCTTATTTTGCAGTTGCATATACGGATGAAGGGATTGCTTTGCGTGCTGCCGGAATTGAAATCCCTATTTTGGTTTTGCATCCACAGATTCAGAATTTAGAGTTGATTATTGAACATCAGCTTGAACCAAATCTTTATAATTTTAAAATATTTACTGCTTTTTTAGCGCTAGCAGACGCTAAACTATTATTGAATTACCCAATTCATATAAAGTTTAACACGGGTCTAAATAGAATTGGTTTTTGGCTTACTGATGTTCCAAGAATTATTTCTGACTTAAAAGAAACCAATCACATAAAAGTAGCTTCCATATTTTCTCATTTAGCAGCAAGTGAAGATCTTAACGAAAAAGTGTTCACTACAAATCAAATCAACGCTTTTACGCACATCGTACAGCTGTTCTATACTCATTTAGAATACAAACCAATTGTACATCTTTTAAATACTTCTGGAATTATAAATTACCCGCAAGCACAATTTGACATGGTACGTTTGGGAATTGGACTGTATGGTTTCGGAAATGATACACAAGAAACAAAAGCACTTAAAAATGTCGTTTCATTAAAGTCTATTATTTCTCAAATTCATTTCATTGAACCAGGAGAATCTATTGGCTACAACAGAGCTTTTACGACAAGTAAACCTATCAAAACAGCAACTATTCCTATTGGACATGCAGACGGGATCTCACGAAAATTAGGAAATAAAAACTATGCTGTTATCGTTAATAATCAGAAAGCTCAAATAATCGGAAACGTTTGTATGGATATGATTATGATAGATGTTACCAATGTTGATTGCAATGAAGGAGACGAAGTGATTCTCTTCAACTCTCAGGAAATGATTAACGAAATGGCCACAAACTCTCAAACCATTTCTTACGAAATACTAACCGCTATCTCTCAGCGTGTAAAAAGATTGCTTATGTATTAAAATTTCCTTAAATTAGGTCTCTATTAACTACTAAAAAAAATTAAAATGGGAATGATTAAAGAATTTAAAGATTTTGCACTGAAGGGTAATTTGGTAGACATTGCAGTTGGTTTTGTGATGGGTGCTGCCTTTAAACAAGTAGTAACTTCTTTTACTGGAGGAATTGTTTCTCCTTTAATTGGTCTGGTACTTAAAACAGACCTTAAAGAATTAAAATATATTGCAAGAGAAGGCGTAGCTGACGCAGCTGGTAAAGTTACTGGTGAAGTTGCTGTTCTTTACGGTGAGTTTTTAACCAATGTAATTGATTTTATTATTGTAGCATTTGTAATGTTTGTAATTATAAAAGGAATTAATGCAACAAAGAAAAAAGAAGAAGCACCTGCTCCTGCAGCTCCTGCTGGACCGAGCCAAGAAGATTTATTAGCTGAAATTAGAGATTTACTAGCTAAGAAATAAGATTCTTATTTTATACATAAAAAAAACCGAAGCACAAGTGCTTCGGTTTTTTTATGTATTCGTTATTAAAATGTTTTTTGGAAGAATATTATTATTGAATTTTGATATAACTTACTAATCACTTTATACCTCTTTACCAGTTCGTTTCCCTGCATACACCTCTGCAATGGTTTCGTTTTTTTTACAAGACTTGGTTTGTTCAAAAACGTCATCAGCTTTTACAAAACCTGTTTGCAAGACTTTAAAATAAACTCCAGAAAAGGAAGTATTCCAAAACTGTTTTACAATTTTCATATCATTAAAACGCACTCCTAAAGTTCTACAAGGCTGTCTTGGCTTTGTTACTTCTAAAATAGCTTCACCAACGTTAAAGATATCTCCAACATGAATTTTGGTTTCATCTAAATCATCAATGGTTAGGTTTTCTCCAAACATTCCTAATTGCCAATCTAAATCTGGGTATAGTTTTTTAAAATAGTCATAATGCTTTAAAGAATATCCATACACCGCCTGGTCTATTCCTCCATGGTGTTTTCTGTCACAAACAGCATCTCCTTTTACATCTTCAACATCTAAGAAAATAGGTTTTTCTACAGTATATTTAAAAATACCAGTAGTCATTGGTTTTCCTTTCCAATTGACTTCTTTTCTATTGCCAAGATTTGTAGCTACTATTTTCATATCGGTTGTTTTTTTACTTCAAGTAATTTTGATAAAAATCGTATCGAGAAGCTTTCTATCGTTCTCGATACAAAATCGCTATGCAATTTCACTCGAATTGACAGCTAAACTACTCTATTAAAAAGTTTTGTAATACGTCTGCTATTTTACGGTTGTCAGATAATTGCGGGATCTTATTCTGTCCACCAAACTTTCCAATCGACTTCATATACTCATGAAATCCGCCTTTTTTTACGCTTCTAATTACTAAAGGGCGCAATAATTTCCCTGTTATCAAATCGAAATAATACATATTTTGCTCTTGCATAGAAGCATCTACTTTAGCCGCAAAATCATCTAGATTTTCTGGCTCGTTTTCAAACTCAATAAACCACTCATGATATGGCAATCCACTTTCTGGATTTACTTGTGGCGCAACTGTAAATTCACTAATATTTATTCCGGTTTCTTGAATAGAATCTTTCAATGCATTTTCTACTTCTTTTCCGATTACATGTTCTCCAAAAGCAGAAATAAAATGCTTAATTCTACCTGTAACTTTTATACGATATGGCAACAATGAAGTAAACTCAACGGTATCTCCAATATTATAACCCCAAAGACCCGCGTTGGTATTTAAGATAATCACATAATTCACTCCTAATTGCACATCTTCAACAGAAATTCTAGTTGGATTTTCGTCATAAAATTCCGTTGCAGGAATAAACTCATAAAAGATCCCTGAGTTTAATTGCAACAACATTCCTGGTTCTGTTTGCGAATCTTGATAAGCAATAAAACCTTCAGAAGCTGGATACAACTCAACATAATCTATCTTCTTTCCAATTAAGCTTTCGAACTTATTTTTATACGGTTCAAAATTAACACCACCATATACAAAGAAGTTGAAATTTGGAAAAATATCTTTAATCGGTTTCCCTGTTTTCTCAATCAGCTTTTCAAAATACATTTGCACCCAAGAAGGAATTCCACTAATTAAAGTCATGTCTTCATTAACCGTTTCTTCTACAACTGCATTCACTTTTGTGTCCCAATCTTCTATACAATTGGTTTCCCAACTTGGCAATCTGTTTTTTAATAAATACTGAGGCACATAGTGTGCTACAATTCCACTTAACCGCCCTAAGTTAACTCCGTTTTTTTCTTCTAAAATGGGACTACCTTGTAAGAAAATCATTTTTCCGTTTACAAAACTAGCATCCTTTTTTTCTGCCATATAAAACAACAAAGCATTACGTGCTGCTCTAATATGTGTTGGCATAGAATCTTTAGTAATCGGAATGTATTTTGCACCAGAAGTTGTACCAGAAGTTTTTGCGAAATACAACGGCTTCCCCTTCCAAAGCACATTTTCTTCTCCAGCAACAATTCTATCAATATATGGCCTTAACCCTTCGTAATCTTGTACTTTAACACTGTTTTTAAAATCTGAATAATTTTTAATTGAAGCAAAACCATGGTCTTTTCCAAAAGCAGTATTTTTTGCTTTTGCAATCAATTTTTTAAAAACTTTTTCTTGTGTTTTATGGGGGTTATTTGCCCATTTACGCACACTTTTAATTGCTTGTTTGGCAAATGGAATTGCCAATACAGATTTTATACTCATTATTTGAAATCTATATAATTTGTTGGGTTTACTGGATACCCGTTATACCATAATTCGAAATGTAAATGCGGCCCGGTAGTTAATTCTCCCGTAGAACCAACGGTTGCAATTGCCTCTCCAGACTTTACAAAATCGCCTTGTTCTTTTAATAAAACCCCGTTGTGTTTATACACAGATATAAAACCAGTTCCATGCTCAATAATCAGTACATAACCGGTTTCTGTTGTCCATTCAGAAAAAATAACTCTACCGTCTTCAATGGCTTTTACTGGAGTTCCTGTTTTCTGAGAAATATCTAGCGCAAAATGCTTGTTTTCGATATTAAACTCTTGTGTAATGCTTCCTGTAATTGGGGCAAAAAATACAATATCAATTTTATTTTCAGCTTTATCAAACAGCGGAAAACGATCTTTGCTTTCTACCTTTTCTCTAAATAACGAATCGTTTTTAGAAGCCTTTAATTTTTTCTCATCAATATTTATAGGATTAGAGTTGATTTTTAGAGAATCAAAATCTACCCTAGAAATGGGTTGTTCTCCAGCCAAAATGGGCATCAATACTTTTGTGTAATTCTCTAATAATTGCAATCTAATTTGTAAAGAATCTGCTTTGTAAACCAACCTAGAAGCATCTTTTTTTAATTTTGATGAAGAATATCCAGGAATGTATTCTCTTATTGGCGTGTATGCAATAAAAATAGTAGTTAACACGACTAGAATGATAGAGAAAACTCCGCTTAACACAAAGACATTTAAGATTGTCAGCTTAAAAGACAAGCGTTCTTGAAACGTGTCTTCATTTAAAACAACCAATCTAAATTTATTGGTTATTCGTTGCCTAAACTTCCCTTTTTTTTGATTTTTTTTTGCCAAAAGTTATTTCTTTATACTCGTTGTAAAGATAAGAATATCAAAACGATTATTTAATTTTCATTCGAAATATAATCCTTGTCATTCATCAAGCTTTTAAAAACCCAATAAATAAGAAACTGAAAAATTAATATTATTTGTTATTCCTAACCCTGTTTCTCCTTCTAAAGCTGTAGGAAAATTAACAACATAACCCAATTCAAAATCGAAACCACCAACGTTTAATTGAAGTGGAATTTGCAATTGCGTATTAATCAATCCAAAATCATTCTTCTGAGTCTTTCTTGTAAATTGTTTCCCCCTAACTGTAACCGTTCGTGCTAGCTGAATAGTTTGCTGCGCTATTACAATGTTCAATTCTGGACGTAAACGCAATTGATATTCTTTTGTTTTAGACAAGTTAACAATTCCATAATTTGATGAAATTAGTTGAAAAGAAGTATCATTACCAAATAAATAAGTAGTAGTTAATTCTGTCCCTAATGTCTTCTTTTTATTTGTTATTTCAAGTCCAAAAGAGATTGCGTTTGTAAAAGGATTGTCAACTCCGTCAGAATAGAAATAAGAAGCATAACTACTTGTCCAATTATAAGATTTATTCTTTCCAAAACTTTGCCCATAACCAGCAGTTAAAGATGTATAATCCCATTTGGGAGTAAACTCACTATAATACACGCCATTAACTCCAACAAAAAAACCACTAGAATGAATATATGTTATTTGCGGATTGATATTAAACTGGTCTGTACCAATATCTCTTCCTGAAAAATAGGATTTAGTATTATAATCTACAGAAAAATATAAAAACTGAAAGCTTGAAATCGATTTTAAAAATTGATCTACATCTATATCATCACCTAAAATATTATCTATTATTTCATCTTCTTCAGTAGACAATAATATCTTATCCTTCTCAGGTATTTCTTGTGCAGATAAAGTCAACACACTAAAAATCAACAAAAATAATACACCTCTTTTTTTCATATAAGTCATAAAAATACAAAAAAGCGGTTGAGAAATTCTCAACCACTACAATCAACCAAACTAAAATGAAAGAGAACCTCTTAATTACCTCTGCTCTTTTTTCTGTTGTTTCGTAAATGTTTTTTAACGTTCTTTTTCACACTCCGCTGTTTTCCTTTAAACCGTTTTTTTAATTGCTGTTTTTGAATTTTTGAAAGTGTTGCTCTAAATTGTTGTTTTGCGTTTTTTATACTCGCATTATTCAGAGTAATTATTTTTTTCTGAGAATTATTTAATGATGATTTTAATGCTTGTTGCCTTTCTATTTTAGACAGAACATTATTCTTTAAGATTGCCAATTGCTCAGTAGAAAGAGACGCTTTAAACGCTGCTCTATTTTTCTTTATCAATTGCTTTTGAGCTTTTAAAAGTTGCCTTTGCTCTTTAGTAAGGTTTAATTCCTTTACGCTCTGTTGTGCAAACGTATTAGAAACACTTAATAAAAGCGTAAAAATAATAGCTACTATAATTTTAAAAGATTTCATTGTATTCGTTTTTGTTTTCATTCTTTAGACCTCGTCTTTTTCAAAAAGTTTACACTTATTTAGAAAATATTGCATCAGTCAATAATTCATCATTAACATAATCATCTACCAACACATCACCCCCTAAATCATCAGTTAACATTGAAGCGATTAATATGTCATTTTCTGCAATTTCATTTCCCAAAGAAACAGAAGTATCTACAGACAACACAACTAATAATGCGACAACTGCTACAGCACTCCAGGTTGCGATATTCTTATATAAAGAAACCACTTTTCCTTTTTTCTGATGAACCGTTTTTTCCAAAATAGAGTGTTTAGATTTCTGAAAATAATTTTCAGGAATGTTTAATCCTAGACTCGAATTATGTTTTTTTTCTATATTCAAATCAAAAGTATTTCGATGGCTAAAGTTATCATTTTGTGAGCTCATAACAAATTATGTTTTAATTTTTTCTATAAATGTTGTTGCTGTAATGTTATTTTCTATAAACTTTACAGCTCCATAATAATGTGTTTTGATAGTACTTTCCTTACTATCTAGTATCGCTGAAATTTCTCTAAACTTCAAATTATCAAAATACTTCATTTGAAATACTTTTGTTTGATTTTCTGGAAGCTGACTTAATACTTTTTGCAACTTTAACTGTGCTTCATCCCCATCAAAAAAAACATCGCCCTGTAAACCTCCCAGGAACTTATCACTTACATCTTCTAAAGAGGAAAAACTTTTCTTCTTTTCTTTCTCTATAAGCCTCATAGATTCATTGTAAGCAATTTTATACATCCAAGTATGTAAAGTACTTTGTTGTTTAAAGCTTGGCAAACTTTTATACACTCTAATAAAAGTATTTTGCAATACATCATTTGCATTTTCATGTGTGCCCACCAATTTTCTTATGTGCCAATACAATCGTTCTTGATACAAATCTAACAACTTTGTAAAAGCTCTTTCTTGGTGCTTTTTACTTGTTAATTGCTTGATAAAATCTGATTCGTTCATTCGTTTGTATTAGACTGACTTCTGTTAGACCCAAAAAGATTGAAAAAGTTTACGTTTTTCTTTTCAATTGTCAATTTACTCAAAAATAAATAAAAATTATTCACAAAAAAAGCCAGCAATACTGCTGGCTTTTAACAATCTGAAAATTACTTTTTTCTTTTATTTTTTTTAAGTGTAATTTCTCTAACTGCTCCAGATGAATCTGTTAACGTTGCTAAGTTATCACAAGTACCATCTCCAAAATATAACGTAAAAGTCGCTGTATCTTTGGTGATTTCTATAACACCACTTACAATATATTTACAGGCATATTCTCTTCTTAAATTCACTGTAATTAAAGCGTTTTTAACAACACCATCTTTATTTACAGATTCCCAATTACCAGAAATAGAATACACATCATCTCCTCTATTTTTAGTATCAGCTCCTGCAATTTTCTCGTTTACTTTTGTTCCTTTTCTGATGATTACTTCTCCGGTAGTCAATGTGATTGTAATATCAAACGTAAAAGTTGCTTCTGGATTCCCATTTGCGTTTGCTGTTAATTTGGCTATCGACTTCCCTCCTTCAACAGCGTTTCCTTCAACTGTGAAATTCTCAAAAGAAACCGTTTTAGAAAACCCGGTTGTAGTTCTTACATATTCAATAATGATTTTCCCTGCTAACTCTTTTCCTTTTCTTCCTTCACATCCTGTACCAAAATCTAAGGTAACAATTTTCCCACTCGCAGTAACTTCTACGGTTCTAACAGCACATTTTGCGGCTATGCTTGTATTGCTATCAGTACTTTTTCCTGACAGGTTATAATCTTGTGCATCATCTTCCAATACATCATCTACTTCTGCAGAAATATCATCTGCCAATACAAAATTTAAAGCTTCTTCTGTCGTGAAATTTTCTGCTACCTCAATATTCTCATCACTTGATTGACAAGAAACGAACAACAACAATCCTATTATTGAAAGATAGGTAATACTTTTTTGAACATTTTTAAAAGTCATAATTACTAATTTTTAAGTTAATCAGTACTTTGACCTAGAATATTTAAAAAAGTTTGAAAAAAACTATTTTTTGTAAAAATTCATATCATCAATATATTTCCAAACTCCATCAGGTAACATTGGTTCTATGTTTTTCCCTTCTTTAATTCCGTTGCGAATATGAGTAGAAGAAATTTGAATAATTGGTGAATCTATTTTATGAATCTTTGGGTGTTGATTAAATTGAGTTTCTGTTTCTCCTTCAGAAATTCTTGGGTACACAAAAATGTTATGATGCTTTAAAATGGTTTCGTGATTTTTCCATTTATGAAAACTCTTCAGGTTGTCTTCTCCCATAATTAAACTAAAAGTGTGCTGTGGATATTTCTCTGAAATGTGAGCTAACGTAAATACCGTATAATTAGGTTGTGGTAAATCAAACTCAATTTTTGAGGGTTTAATTTTAGCGTATTTCTCTGTTGCTAAAAAAGCCAACTCAAACCGATGATGGTTGTCTAATAAAGTACTTTTCTTTTTAAATGGATTGTGTGGTGTTACTACCAACCAAATCTCATCTAAATCAGAGTTTTCCACCATGTGATTGGCAATAATTAAATGCCCAACATGAATTGGATTAAAGGTTCCGAAATACAAACCGATATTCATCTTATTTTTTTTCTAATTGTAAAAAACTCCCAACTAAATCTTCTGCTTCTTCTAGCGCAACTTCTAAATCGTAATTTTTGATGATCTTATCAAATTGCGGTGCTGTTGCCAATTCTACTGAAGCTTTAGCAATTCGCATGTTTATTTTCTCGTCACTTTCTGTTTTACGCTTTTTTAAACGAATTTTTAATTCGTCTATACTTGGCGGCTTAACAAAAACAGCTAATGTTTGTTCTGGAAATTTCTTTTTAATACGCAAACCTCCAGCAACATCAATATCAAATATTACATGTTTTCCTTCTGCCCAAATACGTTCAACTTCTGTTTTTAGCGTTCCATAAAAGTTGTCTCTATAGACCTCTTCCCACTCTAAAAAAGAATCGCTTTTAATATTCTCTTTAAACTCTTTTAAAGAGATAAAATAATAATCTTGTCCGTTTACTTCAAAACCTCTTGGTTCTCTTGAAGTAGCAGAAACAGAAAACTCTAAATTGAATTTCTCTTGTGCTAATAAATGACGAACGATTGTTGTTTTACCAGAACCAGATGGCGCAGAAAAAACAAATAATTTTCCTTCAAAATTTTCCATCAATTACAATACGTTTAAGATTTGTTCTTTGATTTTTTCTAATTCATTTTTCATCTGAATTACTGATTTTTGCATTGATGCATAGTTTGCTTTAGAACCAGTTGTATTGACTTCTCTTCCAATTTCCTGCACAATAAATCCTAATTTTTTACCATTAGAATCTTCACTGTCTAACTCTTGCAAAAAATATTCTAAATGATTCCCTAATCGAACTTTCTCTTCGTTTATGTCTAGTTTTTCTAGATAATAAATCAATTCTTGCTCAAAACGATTTTCGTCTATTTCTACTTTTAAGTCATCTATTGATTTTCGTAAACGCGCTCTTACATCTTTTAATCTTTCTTCATCCAACGCATTTACTTCTTCTAAATATTTTCTAATATTTAAAATTCTTAATTTAAAGTCGTCTTCTAAAGAAGCCGCTTCATCTACTCTATATTGTATGGTTTCTTTTAAGGCTTCTTCAATTACCTCTTCAATCAATTTCCACTCTCCTTCGTCTAACTCTTCTCTCTCTGTTTTTAACGCATCTGGCATTCTCATTGCCATTTTTAACAGCTCAACATCGTTATTACTTTCTGTAAATAACATGTTTTTTAATTGCTGAACATAGTCGTTAACAACCGTTTTATTAATAACAGTAGAAGCTTCATCCGCAGTCATTTCTACGTAAATAGAAAAATCTATTTTCCCTCTAACCAACCCTGAAGCTAGTTTTTTTCGCACCGCTAATTCCTTCTCTTTATAATATGATGGAATTCTAACGTTTAGATCTAAATTTTTACTGTTAAGCGTTTTAATCTCTATGGTTACTTTTTTGGTAGGTAGTTGTAAAATCGACTTACCGTAACCAGTCATTGATTGAATCATTCAATACTTTTTTTTAAAATAGTAAGGACAAAGGTACACAATTATTCAAAGAATAATCCTTTAGGACATCCACAATATACTCACCGAGTAAATTGATAAAAACCATGCTGTTTTCTTTAGAATTGATTATTTTTACAAGAATCTTTAAGCACAAACTTTGCAACCAAATTCACATATTTTAGTAATCCGATTATCTGCAATGGGAGATGTTGCGATGACAGTGCCCGTTATTAGAGCTTTTACTGAGCAACACCCAACAGTTAAAATTACCTTTTTATCTAAAGCCTTTTTAAAACCTTTATTTGATGACATTCAGAATGTGAATTTTTATGCTGCTGATGTAAACAATACGCATAAAGGTGTTTTTGGCTTGCATAAATTGCATAAAGAGTTAAAGCAATTAAATATTACACATATTGCTGATGTACACAATGTTTTAAGATCTAAAATTTTACGCTCATTTTTTAAATTCTCTGTTCGTTCTATTTCGGTTATTGATAAAGGAAGAGCAGAAAAAAAAGCATTAACAAGAACTGAAAATAAAATATTTAAGCACCTAAAAACATCACATCAACGCTATGCTGATGTTTTTGAAAAACTAGGTTTTAGCGTAGATATTTCTAATCCAACTCCATTAAAAAGACCATTATTAGATTTAAAAGTTGCAACAATCACGAATCAGAAAAAACAACAATGGATAGGAATTGCGCCTTTTGCCGCGTTTACTCCTAAAATGTATCCAATAGATTTAATGAAGAAAGTGATTCAAGAGCTTTCTAAAAATCATGCTGTTTTTCTTTTTGGGGGCGGAAAGGCTGAAGTTAAAATCTTATCAGAAATTGAAGCACAAAATTCAAATTGCATTTCTGTAGCTGGCAGGTTAAATCTAAAAGAAGAACTGAATTTAATTGCCCATTTAGATTGTATGTTAGCAATGGATTCTGGGAATGCTCATTTTGCTGCCATACAACAAATTGCTACGATTACACTTTGGGGAGGAACACATCCTTTTGCTGGGTTTGCTCCTTTTAATCAACCTGCTAGTTATTGTGTATTACCAGATTTAGAGAAGTTTCCAAACATTCCTTGTTCAATCTATGGCAACAAAACTTGTGAGGGCTATGAAGACGTAATGAGAACAATTTTACCAGAAACAGTGCTTAAAAAAGTTAAAGAAGTATTACATTCAAATTCTTAATATATAGCATATGACCATTCATCATTTAGAAGAAACCAGTTCTATTTTAAATAAATTCATTTCAGAAATTAGAGATGTAAACATTCAAAAAGATTCTCTTCGATTTAGAAGAAATATTGAGAGAGTTGGAGAGGTTTTAGGATACGAGTTAAGCAAAAACTTATCATATACCTCTTCTACTATTGAAACTCCGCTAGGAACAAAAGATATTCAACTACCAAGTAACGATGTTGTTTTGTGTTCTATTTTAAGAGCTGGATTACCTTTACACCAAGGGTTGTTGAATTATTTTGACGATGCTGAAAATGCTTTTATTTCTGCCTATCGTCATCACCCAAATAATGACGCAACGTTTGAAATTGTCGTAGAATATTTTGCCTCTCCAACTATTAAAAATAAAACATTGTTATTGGCCGATCCTATGCTAGCAACAGGGCAATCTTTGGTTGCGGTGTATGAAGGAATGAAAAAACACGGAACTCCAAAAGAGATTCATGTTGTGTGTGTTATTGGCTCAACTGCAGGAATTGAATTTATGAAAAACCATTTTCCAGAAAACACACATTTATGGATTGCGGCAATTGATGACAAATTGAATGACAAAGGGTATATTATTCCTGGTTTAGGCGATGCTGGTGATTTAGCTTTTGGGTCTAAACTATAAAATGAACCGCAAAAGAAGTTGCCAAAAACAACAGTAAAACTATATTTATTATTATTTTTCTTTCTACAGATTGAATCCAATTCGCAATCACCATTGTTGAAGGAATTAACACTGCTATCAATTCTGTTCCGTCTTTGACTTCAACCAAAAACAAAGAACCTAGAGCGGTCAACAAATGCAACAATAACAAACTCCAGCGTTTTTTAAATCGATTACTTACAAAAAACAGACTACTAGATCTTAAAAGAACAGCGATGAAGGTGATCAATCCAAAGACGGAAAAATAAACCCCATAAAAACTAGAATTATAGTTATTAAAATCTAGTGTGAACCCAATATCAAAAAGCTGATAAAAATCATCTAAAGTATCAACATAAAAATGATAGGTAAAAAATAAAAAAAGTGGCGTTAAAAATCCTACTATCGGAATCACTAATGTTCTAAATGTTACCTTAACAAAAAGAAGCAGCGCAGCAAACAACAAAAACAAATACAAAACATATTCAGAAGATTCTAAAAACAAGACCCCTAACCAAAATCCGCTATCAAACAACTTCTCATACACTAACCCTGGTGTTCTTAAACTGTATATCCTTCTAAAAAACAAAAACAGAAGAATATACTTTATCAATACTACATACGATACATTTAATAGCGGCAAACATCCCAACCCAACAACAAACAATAAGAACGCATAAGAATCCTCTTTTGTTAATCTATTCTTTGAGATGATAAAATTAAACAAGAAAAACACTCCTAAATACAAAGGTAAGACTAGTAAAATTTCAAAATTAAGTGCTGTAGATCTATAAATAAAGGTGTTTAAAACATAGTAGATTAAAAAAAGTACGATGATTATTATAAAATTAACTGGTTTTGATTTGCTGAAAAAATTGGCTAACATGATTTGTTTTTATATTTTTGCAGTGTAAAGATACTTAAGATATGATTGCAAGCAATATTTTTAAATTAATAGGAGAATTTTTTAGTTGGGCTTTAGGTCCTTTTCAGTGGATGCGTTTATCTATTTCAAAAGGAGATTACGGCTGGTGGCTCTCTAACGGAGTCAATTGGTTATTTATGATTGTTCTTCTTTTCTTATTCAGATACTGGATGAAAGAATCAATGCGATTTAAAAAAGAAGGAATCGAAGATTCTGCAAAATAATTTTTTACTTTGGGAAGCAAAAACAAACTGAAACGTTTTAACGAAAACGAAACGTTCTCTAATGTAATTCAGCCTAAAAGGGAAGAAATCTTAGAAGGCTTTTCTCTAAAAGGAAAATGGAATACTTTTTTCAAGAACGATAAACCTATCGTTTTAGAGTTAGGTTGCGGTAAAGGTGAATACACTATTGCACTAGCTGAAAAAAATCCAGACAAAAACTTTATAGGAATTGATATTAAAGGAGCACGTTTTTGGCGAGGAGCTAAAACAGCCCTAGAAGAAGATTTAAATAATGTTGGTTTTGTTAGAACCCAAATAGAATTGATCGATCAAATTTTCGGAGAAAATGAAGTTGATGAAATTTGGATTACATTTCCAGACCCGCAAATCAAATATAAAAGAACCAAGCACAGACTTACCAATGCAGAATTCTTAAAAAAATACCACCATATCTTAAAGGAAGATGGTGTTGTTAATTTAAAGACAGATAGCGAGTTTATGCACGGCTATACTTTAGGCTTATTACATGGTGAAGGTCATGAGATTTTACATGCAAATCATGATGTATACAGAGATACATATAGCCCTGAAGAAGTAATTAACACGCAAACTTTTTACGAAAAGCAATATTTAGAAAAAGGAAAAGCAATCACTTTCGTCAAATTCAGAATCAAATACTAACGATTCCAACACATGTTATTTCTTGCATTTTTTCTTGGTTTTAGCATTTCTTACTTAGGAACTGTTACGCCAAGTATGTTAAATATTACCGCAACTAAAATTAGCATAGAGAAAGACAAGAAAACAGGCATTAATTTTTCTATTGGAGTTTCAATTATTGTTCTTTTTCAAGCTTTTTTCGCATTACTATTCTTAAAGGTTATTTATTCAAGCCCAATTATTTTAGAAACCATACAATCTGTTTCAATTATAGTTTTTACAATTTTATCAATTTTCTTTTTCAGAACGGCTATTCAAGAACAAAAAGAAATAACGACAAAAAAAAGCATAAAAAACGGCTTCTTAACAGGCATCGGCTTATCACTTATAAACATGTTTTCAATTCCGTTTTACTGTGGAGTTGGCGCTGCACTTAATATATATGGCTGGCTAGAGTTAGATCTTATAAGTGTTTCCTTTTTTGTGATTGGCTCTGCACTAGGTACCTATTTCATTTTATATCATTATGTTCTTTTAGCTGAAAAAATCAAACCAAAAATTGCAAAATTTTCAAAGTACTTAAACGTTCTTTTGGGGTTTATTACCGGAATAGTAGCGTTGGTTTCATTGATTAAATTATTGTAATTTCACTACATCAAACAAGCATGTTAAAAAGCGTATCATCTAAGAAGATGATGAATAGCTAATAACATGTCACCATTAAAAAACAACACGTATAAACACATGAAATCATCAGACAACTTCTTTGAGAAATCATATGTTATTGCTCGTTTAATTCCCTACGGAAAAGTAACAAGCTACGGCGCAATAGCAACCTATTTAGGCGCAGCGCGTTCTGCAAGAATGGTAGGTTGGGCAATGAACAACTCGCACAATCAGAAAGAAGAAGTACCCGCTCACAGGGTTGTAAACAGAAAAGGGTTACTCACAGGAAAACATCATTTTGATGGAACAAACTTAATGCAACAATTACTCGAAAGTGAAGGAATCGTTGTTGTTGATAATCAAATTCAAAACTTAGACACCGTTTTCTGGGACCCAAGTAAGGAGTTACCATAAATTCTACCTATTAACCAATCAATAATCAAACTACAACTTCTTTAATATCTGAACTGTAAACCATATCTTTGTAGTTTAGAATTAATCCTAATTAAAACCTCGAAATGAGTTTTAACAAACAAGACATATATAAAGCTTTAGAATCTATAACTGCTCCTGGAGAAGGAAAAAGTTTAGTTGAAAATCAAAACATAACAAATGTAGTTATATTTGGAAACGAAGCAACAATAGATATCACCATTAGCAACCCTACTTTACAAGCTAGAAAAAAAGTTGAAAGTGAAATTATTAAGATACTTCGCTTAAAAGTAAGTGAAGACATTATTGTAAAAGTAAATGTAAAAGCGGTTGTTCCTGAAAAGGAAAACCCAAATCAAATAAAAGGGAAAAAGATTCCTAATATTAAAAACGTTATTGCAATTGCTTCTGGAAAAGGAGGCGTTGGGAAATCTACTATCACAGCAAACACCGCTGTTTCTCTAGCTAAAATGGGATTTAAAGTTGGTGTGTTAGATGCAGATATTTACGGACCATCCATGCATTTAATGTTTGATGTAGAAAGAGAAAAACCCATTTCAGTTACTATTGACGGGCGTTCTAAAATGAAACCTGTAGAAAACTATGGCGTTAAATTATTATCTCTTGGTTTCTTTACAAATCCAGATCAAGCAGTAATTTGGCGTGGACCAATGGCCTCTAAAGCATTAAATCAATTAATTTTTGATGCAGATTGGGGAGAATTAGATTTCTTATTAATTGACTTACCTCCAGGAACTGGTGATGTGCATTTATCAATCGTGCAAGCTTTACCAATAAATGGAGCTATGATTGTAAGTACACCACAAACCATTGCATTGGCAGATGCTAAGAAAGGTGTTGCAATGTTTCAACAAGAAAGCATTAACGTTCCTGTTTTAGGAATTATAGAAAACATGGCGTATTTCACTCCAGATGAATTACCTGATAATAAATATTATATCTTTGGTAAAGGTGGAGCAAGAAATTTAGCAGAAGACATTCAAACAACATTTTTAGGAGAAATACCTTTAGTACAAAGTATTCGTGAATCTGGAGATGTTGGGCATCCGGTAGCACTTCAAGAAAACACCGCTTTAGAAACGGCTTTTACAGATATCACTAAAGAAATGCTCTCTCAGTTAATAAAAAGAAACGAAAGTTTACCACCAACAGAAATTGTTAGAATTACAACAATGAGTGGTTGTATGACAAAATAAAACTAGTTATGACAGCACAAGAAACAGAAAAAAACATTGAAAAAGCTTTAGAAGAAATTCGCCCATATTTAATTAGTGATGGCGGAAACATTAAGCTTTTATCTATTGAAAACAACATCGTAAAAGTTGAATTAGAAGGTACTTGTAATGGCTGCTCTGTCAATCAAATGACTTTAAAATATGGTGTTGAAGCGACTATTAAAAAATACGCTCCACAGATTATAGAAGTTATTAATATTGGATAACTGATAAAAATCAGTTTTTAAGCACTCAGAAAAACATATTTTTGGGCGTTCCCTAAAGGTCGGGCTTTTCGCTATATCTTTTTCTTGTTATTCCTGCGTAAACAGGAATCCCTTCAAAAAAGGATGTCGCTTCAATCCCTAACGCATTCAATAGAATTAAAAAAAGACCTCACAAGTTTCAAAAACCTGTGAGGTCTAAAAAATAAAAAATGATTACTACAGATATATTAATTATTGGTGCTGGGCCAACAGGATTATTTACAGTTTTTGAAGCAGGCTTGTTAAAGTTGAGGTGTCATCTTATTGATGCCTTACCTCAACCTGGCGGACAATGCTCTGAAATTTACCCCAAAAAACCTATTTACGATATTCCTGCATATCCAGAAATTTTAGCTGGTGATCTGACAGAGAGATTACTAGAACAAATTAAGCAATTTGAACCAGGGTTTACCTTAGGCGAACGTGCAGAAACAATAGAAAAACAAGAAGACGGAAGTTTTATTGTAACCACAAATAAAGGAACAAAACATCAGGCGAAAGTAATTGCAATTGCTGGAGGATTAGGAAGTTTTGAACCTAGAAAACCACCGATTCCTAATATTGCAAACTTTGAAGACAAAGGAGTTGAATATATGATTCGTGAACCAGAATTATATCGTGATAAAAATGTAGTAATTGCTGGTGGTGGAGATTCTGCTTTAGATTGGTCTATCTTTTTATCTGATGTTGCTAAATCTGTAACCTTAGTCCATAGAAGAAACGAATTTAGAGGTGCTTTAGATTCTGTTGATAAAGTACAAGAATTAAAAGATACTGGGAAAATCAACTTAATTACGCCTGCCGAAATTAAAGGAATTACAGGAGAAGATCATATTACTGGAGTTGTAATTTCTAAAAAAGACCAAGAAGATTATATTTTAGAAACAGATCATTTTATTCCATTGTTTGGATTGGCGCCAAAATTAGGACCTATTGCAAATTGGGGATTAGAAATTGAAAAGAATGCCATTAAAGTAAATAACGCGTTGGATTATCAAACAAATATTCCAGGTATATATGCCATTGGCGATGTAAATACGTATCCTGGTAAATTGAAATTGATTTTATGTGGATTTCATGAAGCAACTTTAATGTGCCAAAGCGCATTTCAATTTATTTTTCCAAATAAAAAATATGTGATGAAATATACAACTGTTGGTGGTGTAGATGGTTTTGATGGAACTCGTAAAGAAGCGCCTAAATCGGTTGTGAAAAAGATAAATTAGGTTTTCGGTTTAATTAAACCGTTAAAACAACTTGACTAAGAACTCGCCCCTAACACCTAATTACTATGATAGACATTACACTAAAAATCACTGACAGAGACGGCGTTTTACACGAAATTGAAGCCCCAACTGACATGGCAATGAATTTGATGGAAGTGGTTCGTTCTTACGAATTAGCTCCAGAAGGAACTATTGGAATCTGCGGTGGAATGGCAATGTGTGCATCTTGTCAATGTTATGTAAACTCAGATCACCAATTACCAGAAATGGGAGTTGATGAAGATATGATGCTAGCAGAAGCTTTTCATGTAGAAGAAAATAGCCGTTTAGGTTGTCAAATTCAAATTACTCCAGAAATGGATGGATTAGAAGTAGAATTAGCTCCAGAATCTTAAACAAACTTTTATTACTTTTTGTATATTTGTTGAGTGCACAACTAAAGCACTTAACTATGAGCTGGTTAGACCTTTTAATTTTATTAAAATTCTTAATTAAGAGAAATCCTGAATAAAGAATTTAATGTAGCAATTAATCAATTATCAAATGTAGCAAATCGACATTGTTGCATTAATTTATTAACTCATTATTACATTAAAAATTATGCCTTTTTATCATAAATTAGGGAAGATCCCACCAAAGCGTCACACGCAGTTTCGTAAAGAAGACGGAAGTTTATATTACGAACAACTTTTTGGAACCATTGGTTTCGATGGAATGTCTACCAATTCGTATCACGAGTACAGACCAACAATGGTCAATAAAATTGGAAAGCAATACTCGGTAAAACCAAAAATTGCAAAAGCCAATAATATTCAATCTTACAGATTTCGTGGATTTCAAGTTCCGCCAGAAGACGACTATTTAGAAAGCAGAAAAATCGTTTTAACAAATTCAGATTGTAATATTATTTTATCGGCGCCAAAAAAATCTACCACAGATTATTTCTATAAAAATACAGATGCAGATGAGGTAATTTTCATTCATAAAGGATCCGGAAAATTAAGAACGCATCTTGGGAACCTTGATTTTAAGTACGGAGATTATCTCGTAATTCCGCGTGGAATTATTTATAAATTAGACTTCGACGATGAAAATAATAGGCTTTTTATTGTAGAATCGTATTCGCCTGTCTACACACCAAAAAGGTATAGAAATCATTTCGGTCAATTATTAGAGCATTCGCCTTTTTGCGAGCGAGACATTCGAAGACCTTACGAATTAGAAACAAATTACGAATTAGGAGATTTCTTAATCAAAGTAAAAAAACAAGGTGAAATTACAGAAATGACCTACGCTTCGCATCCTTTTGATGTAGTTGGCTATGATGGTTATAATTATCCGTATGCCTTTTCAATTCACGATTTCGAACCAATAACAGGTCGCATTCATCAACCGCCACCAGTGCACCAAACCTTTGAGACCAATGCATTTGTAATTTGCAGTTTTGTTCCACGTATGTATGATTATCACCCAGATTCAATTCCTGCTCCATACAGTCACAGTAACATCGATTCAGATGAGGTTTTATACTATGTAGATGGCGATTTTATGAGCAGAAATGACATCGATCAAGGTCATATTTCTTTACATCCTTCAGGAATTCCTCATGGGCCGCACCCAGGAACTGCAGAAAAAAGTATTGGAAAAACAAAAACAGAAGAATTGGCCGTGATGGTAGATACTTTTAAACCCTTGCAGGTCACAGAAGAAGCAATGAAAATTGCAGATGAAGAGTACTACAAATCTTGGCTAGAGTAGTCTGTCATTACTGCGCAAGCAGGAGTCTTATCAAGATAACACGTTCATTAAAATAAGAATAATTAGAAGCTATTTCCTGCTTTTCGCTATATCTTTTTAATTGGTTCTCGATACAAATTTGTTCATTCTTTTCAAATTCACTCAAACTGACAATTAAAAAGGATGCCGCTTCAATCAGGGTTAAACTTGTTTGAAAAGCACTACCTTAATCAAAGAGAAATAGCTAATTTACAAACACAAAGATGGCACAGGTTTTAAAAACTTGTGAGGTCTATAAAACATAAAGCATGAGTAAAAAAGAAATTAAATCAGTAAACTACGGTTTAGAAAAAATATTTGCAGGAGCACAAGATTTCCTTCCGTTATTAGGAACAGATTATGTAGAGTTTTACGTTGGTAACGCAAAACAAGCTGCGCACTTTTACAAAACAGCATTTGGATTTCAATCGTATGCGTATAAAGGCTTAGAAACCGGATCTAAAGATTCTGTGAGTTATGTATTAACGCAAGACAAAATAAAGTTGGTACTAACAACTCCTTTAAATAGTAAATCGCCAATAAATGATCATATTGTAAAACATGGTGATGGTGTAAAAGTAGTAGCACTTTGGGTAGAAGATGCAAGACAAGCATATAAAGAAACTACTTCACGCGGTGCAAAATCGTACATGGAACCAACTGTAGAAACAGATGAACATGGAGAAGTCGTAAGAGCAGGAATCTATACCTACGGAGAAACGGTACACATGTTTGTAGAGCGTAAAAATTATAATGGAGCATTTTTACCAGGTTTCCAAAAATGGGAATCAGCATACAATCCACCAAGTGCAGGTTTAAAATACATTGATCATATGGTTGGTAATGTTGGATGGAATCAAATGGATGTTTGGGTAAAATGGTACGAAGATGTTATGGGTTTTGAAAACTTTTTATCTTTTGATGACAAGCAAATCCATACAGAATACTCAGCATTAATGAGTAAAGTAATGTCTAACGGAAATGGTAGAATTAAATTTCCAATAAACGAGCCAGCAAAAGCAGCAAAACGTTCTCAAATAGAAGAATATTTAGACTTTTATGAAGGTGCAGGTGTACAACATATTGCTGTTGCAACCGATGATATTATTAAAACGGTATCTCAATTAAAAGCCAATGGAGTAGAATTTTTATCAACTCCGCCAGAAGCATATTACAAATCAGTTCCTGCAAGATTGCAAGAGTTTAGTCATGAATTAGCAGAAGATATCGAAAAGTTAATGGCTTTAGGTATCATGATAGATGCAGATGAAGAAGGGTATTTATTACAAATTTTCACAAAACCAATTGAAGACAGACCAACGTTGTTTTTTGAAGTTATCCAAAGAATGGGCGCAAGAGGTTTTGGCGCAGGAAACTTTAAAGCGTTGTTTGAATCAATCGAAAGAGAACAAGCAAAAAGAGGAACACTTTAAAAAAGTAGAGAAAAAAGTAACAAGAGAAAAGACGCTTGGTGAAATTAATTATAAAAATAGTTGATAAAAACCTCGGTTCTTTTCTCTCTTTTCTTTTCTCTTAAAAATAAAAAATGGATCAAAATTTTAAAAACATAAAATCACCTTTCTCTTAAAATGTACTTTCATTAGACATAAGAGTATATTTTAATTCATAAAAAAACACAAATGAGTAAAGACGAGATTTTAAAAGCATTAGAAAAAAAATACGATAAACTTGGGGTTCCTTTAAATACCATGCTAGAAGGATTGCTTCATAGCACACCTATAACATATTGGGATTATATTCAAACAGATGCATTGTTAGGATTGCAAATTCCGAGAACAACAGAAAAAGATGAAATGGTTTTTATCATGTATCATCAAGTAAATGAGTTGTTGTTTAAAATGATATTATGGGAAATTGACCAAATTTCTCTTTCTAAAGAAGCCATTACAGCAGAAAAATTCTCTAAACATTTAATGAGAATTAGCCGTTATTTCGACATGTTGTGTAGCTCTTTTGATGTAATGGGAGACGGTATGGATGTTGAACAATACCTGAAATTTAGAAACACATTAGCTCCTGCAAGTGGTTTTCAAAGTGCACAATACAGAAAGATTGAATTTGCGTCTACAGAATTAATTAATTTAATTGATGTTCGTTACAGAGATACAATTGACAGAAATTCATCTTTCAAAAATGCCTTTGATCATTTATATTGGCAAGCAGCAGGAAAAGACCATAAAACAGGAAAAAAATCTACCTTAATCAATTTATTTGAGGGGAAATACATGGGCGATTTTATTGATTTTATGGAAGACTACAACGAATGTAATCTTTCTAAAAAGTTTCAAGAACTACCTGAAGATATTCAAAAAAACGATGAATTGATTAAAGCAATGCGTCATTACGATTATACTGTAAATGTAAAATGGGTACTTGCTCATTATGATGCAGCAGGAAAATACTTAGGCGGCGGAAAAAAAGATTTAGAAGCTACTGGTGGTAGTAATTGGAGAAAATATATGCACCCGAAATACCAAAGAAGAATCTTTTTCCCTTATTTATGGAGCGAGAAGGAACTTAAAGATTGGGGGACCTTTTAAAAAATATGGTTTTTTAACACAAGCTGCTTGATATTTCAAGCAGCATTTTCATTTTTGGAATAGATATTGTCATTGTTTTTTTATAAGTTTGGAAACATGAAAAAAATCACCCTTCTATTTTTAGCTATTTTATACAGTATCACCATTTCTTCTCAAGAAAAAACTCAAGTTTTTAAAGGTGGAGAATGGCTTCGTTTTAAAATGAGTTATAGCGGTTTTTTTAAAGCAGGAAATGCAACCTTAACAGTAGATAAGGATACTTTAAATGGAAAAGAAGTTTTTCATGTTACCGGTAAAGGATGGACAACCGGAATTATCAAATGGTTTTTTAAAGTAAATGACAATTACCAATCATATATTGATATAGAAACTGGAAAACCATATTTGTTCAAACGAAAAATTAATGAAGGTGGCTATAAAAAACATAGAGATACTCGGTTTAATTACGAAACAAACAAAGCATATATCCAAGATTTTAAAAATCAAACAGACACAGTAGTTTCTATAGGCAATATACAAGACATGCTTTCTTCATTTTATTATTTAAGAAACCAAGACGTTAGCAAACTTAAGCCAGGTAATGAAATTGCTTTAAACATGTTTATTGATGGTGAAACACATCCTTTTAAATTACGCTTTCTGGGTACAGAAATTTTAAAAACTCATTTTGGAAAAATAAAAACCTATCGTTTTAGGCCTTTAGTTCAGGCTGGAAGGATTTTTAAAGAAAACGAAAGTGTTACTATTTGGATTACAGCTGATGATAATAAAATACCCATTAAACTAAACGCAAAATTAGCGGTAGGATCATTAAGAGCAGAATTAGATGCTTACAAAGGACTTGCAAATTCTTTTAAAATCATATACGATTAAATTGTATTTTTGCTTTTAAACTAAAGTATAAATTATCACCCTTTTGAAAAAAATCCTATTTATTTTATCTGCCATTCTATTTCTTAACTCTTGTAAAGAAGACAAACCTGAAACAGTTGACGAAATTACCCCTATAAAAACACCTATAGCTGTGTATGAATTTGGCTATAAGCTAAATGATTACAAAGTTATAAACGATACGATACAAAAAGGGGAAAGTTTTGGTGTTATTATGGATAGACATCATGTAGACTATCCTATTATAAGTGAAATAGCTACTAAAATTAAAGATACTTTTGACCTAAGAAGAGTAAGAGCAGGGAAACCTTACACCATACTAGCGAGCAAGGATTCTTTAGAAAAAGCACAAGTTTTTATATACAAACACAACCAATCTACAGCCACTGTTATAGCATTTAACGACTCTGTTATTCATGGATATAACTTCAGAAAAAAGATAAAAATCGTAGAAAAAGAAGTTGCTGGAAAAATTTATTCTAGCTTTTCTGTAACGATGGATAGCCTGCATTTAAACCCTAACTTAACCAATGAAATTGCAGATATTTATGCTTGGACATTGGATTTTTACAAACTCCAAAAAGAGGACCACTTCAAACTTATCTATGAAGAAAAGTTTATAGATGACTCTACTTTTGTTGGATATGGAAACATAAAAGCAGCCGTTTTTAATCACAAAGGAAAAGACTTATATGGGTATCGTTTTATTCCAGACGCTATGAAAGGAACTGTAGAATATTATGATGAAGATGGTGACATGCTTAGAAGTCAATTTTTGAAATCACCTATCAAATTTCAATATCGAATTTCATCTAGATATAATTTAAGAAGAAGAATTGCTTACTATGGTAACAAAATTAAACCTCATAAGGGAACAGATTTTGCAGCAAGAATTAATACGCCTATTATAGCCACAGCAAACGGAACAGTTTCAGAATCTGCAAGAAGAGGTGGCAATGGAAATTATGTAAAGATTAAACATAATGGTACATATTCTACTCAGTATTTACACATGAAAACACGAAAAGTTAGAAAAGGACAATTCGTGAAACAAGGAGATGTTATTGGTTATGTTGGCATGACGGGCAATACAGGTGGCCCACATGTTTGTTATCGTTTTTGGAAACATGGCAGACAAGTAGATCCTTTAAAACAAAAATTACCTGCTGCTGAACCTCTTAAGAAAAGCTTAAGACCTAAATTCCTTGCTCATATACATCCTTTAAAGGACCAATTAGACAACATAAAAGAAGCTAGAAGTCAAGAGTTAACAATACCATCTAACACAACTGAAATACCTAAAGAATAAAAATCATGCCATTAAAGAATATCAATCCAACTACAACACAAGCTTGGAAAAAGCTATCTGCACATTTTTCTGAGGTAAAAGATGTTCATTTAAAAGAGTTTTTCAAATTACATCTCAATAGAAAAGAAGCGTTCAAAATTGTTCTTGATGATCTTACTATTGACTATTCAAAAAATAGAGTTAATCAAAAAACAGTAGATTTATTAATTGAATTCGCAAATGAATGTGACTTAAAAGATGCGATTCAAAAATATTTTTCTGGAGACATTATAAATGTCACCGAAAATAGAGCTGTTTTACACACCGCTTTAAGAGACTCTTCTGATGCTGAAATTATTATTGACACGGTTAATATTAAAACAGAAATCAACGCTGCATTATCTAAGATAGATCTGTTTTCTGAGAGCGTAATTTCTGGTGAATGGAAAGGATACACCAACAAACCAATTACTGATATTGTTAATATTGGAATTGGTGGTTCTGATTTAGGTCCAGATATGGTTGTTGCATCCTTACAATTTTACAAAAATCATTTAAACACTCATTTTGTTTCTAATGTTGATGGTGATCATGTTTCTGAGGTTCTCAAAAATTTAAATCCAGAAACAACATTATTTGTAATTGTATCAAAAACATTTACAACTCAAGAAACACTAACAAATGCAACTACTATTAAAGAGTGGTTTTTAAAATCAGCTACAAAAGAGGATGTTGCAAAACATTTTGTTGCCGTTTCTACTAATTTAAATGCAATTGCAGAATTTGGAATTGACGCTCAAAATGTATTTCCAATGTGGAATTGGGTTGGTGGTAGATTCTCTTTATGGAGCGCAGTTGGTTTATCAATAAGCCTTTCTGTTGGTTTTGCTAATTTTAAATCTTTATTAAATGGCGCTTCAGAAATGGATGCTCATTTTAAGAACACTCCTTTTGAACAAAACATTCCTGTAATACTCTCTTTAATAAGCATATGGTATAACAACTTTTTTGACTGTGAAACCGAAGCAATACTTCCCTATTCACAATATTTAAATAAGCTACCTGATTATTTACAGCAAGCCATTATGGAAAGTAATGGAAAGAGTATAGACAGAAATGGAGATGCCGTTGATTACCAAACAGGAACCATTATCTGGGGAAGCACAGGTACAAACATGCAACATGCATTTATGCAACTCGTACACCAAGGAACAAAATTAATTCCCACAGATTTTATTGGTTTTGAAGAGTCTTTACATGGCTTAACGGATCATCATAAGAAGTTAATGGCCAATTATTATGCTCAAACAGAAGCGTTGGCATTTGGAAAAACAACAGAAGAAGTCCATTTAGATTTAAAATTCAATAATCAAACTGATAAAATTTCTTCACTATTGCCTTTTAAAGTATTTGCAGGAAACAAACCAAGCAATACGATTCTTCTAAAAAAATTAACACCAAAATCTTTAGGGAAATTAATTGCCATGTACGAGCACAAACTCTTTATTCAAGGGGTTTTGTGGAACATATACAGTTTTGATCAATTTGGAGTTGAATTAGGAAAAGAGTTGGCAAATAAGTACTACAACCAACTTAAATAACGGAGCTATATCTTCATTTTTGTTTAAAATTAACCTTTTGTTAACAACCTTGTTAATATTTAAACACTAAAAAAACATGAAATAACTCTAAATTCTGCTATATTGCAAAGCCTTAAACTTTTGTTAACTCTTAACATTCCGTTAACATTAGAATACCAAAAAAGAGGGATTTTTACAAAACATTTAATAACTTAACATTTCAAAATGAAAGATTTTAAAAACTTATTATTAGTAGCGTTGTTTTTTGCAACCGCTACTGTTTTTGGTCAAACCAAACTCACAGGTAAAGTCGTAGACCAATCTAACGACCCTTTACCAGGCGCTAGTGTTGTTGTAAAAGGTACAACAAACGGAACATCAACAGATTTTGATGGTAACTTTACGATAGAAGCGAGCTCTAACGCTGGTGTCTTAGTAATCTCATTTGTAGGATATGAAACAAAAGAAGTTTCTTATG
>JBLFXB010000019.1:0-27597 GCA_047611925.1 Polaribacter sp. | reverse complement strand
GTATTATCAAGTGATTCACTCATTTTGTTGTATTTGTGTTAAAGGTATAAAAAAATGATTAATCTATTTTAGAGGTCCTGATTTATTGATTTAAGGATTTGTATTCTTCATTAGAAATTAGATTAAGATTTGAGTTTGGGCATAAAAAAACCTCGCAAGGAGCGAGGTTTTATCGTTTTATTTTAGAAGATTATGAAACAAGTTCAGAATAACCTATATATTATAAGTGTATCACTTCACCATATGCATCAGCAACTGCTTCCATAACAGCTTCACTCATTGTTGGGTGAGGGTGAATTGTTTTCAATACTTCATGTCCTGTTGTTTCTAGCTTACGTCCTAAAACAGCTTCAGCAATCATATCCGTAACTCCAGCACCAATCATATGACATCCTAACCATTCACCATATTTAGCATCAAAAATTACTTTTACAAAACCATCTGGTGTTCCAGCAGCTTTTGCTTTACCAGAAGCAGAGAATGGAAATTTACCAACTTTTAATTCGTAACCCGCTTCTTTTGCTTGTGCTTCTGTCATACCAACAGATGCAATTTCTGGAGTTGCATACGTACAACCAGGAATGTTTCCGTAATCAATCGCTTCTGTATGCAATCCTGCAATTTTCTCTACACAGGTAATTCCTTCTGCAGATGCAACATGTGCCAATGCAGGACCAGGAACTACATCACCAATAGCATAATAGCCAGGTAAGTTTGTTTGGTAAAAATCGTTTACTAATATTTTATCTCTATCAGTAACAATTCCAACATCTTCCAATCCAATGTTTTCAATATTTGTTTTAATTCCAACTGCAGATAATACGATATCAGCCTCTAAAATTTCTTCTCCTTTTTTCGTTTTAACGGTTGCTTTTACACCTTTACCAGAAGTATCAACAGACTCAACAGATGAGTTGGTCATTACTTTAATTCCAGCTTTTTTGATAGAACGCTCAAATTGTTTTGAAACATCTTTATCTTCTAGCGGTACTAAATTTGGTAAAAACTCTACAACAGTAACATCAGTTCCCATTGCATTGTAAAAATGTGCAAACTCAACACCAATAGCTCCAGAACCTACAACAATCATAGATTTTGGTTGTGTTGGTAAAGTCATTGCTTCTCTATAACCAATTACTTTTTTACCATCTTGTGGTAAGTTTGGCAACACTCTAGAACGTGCACCAGTTGCAATAATAATATGATCTGCAGTAAATTCAGTTACCGTACCATCTTCTGCAGTAACGTCTACTTTTTTACCTGCTTTAATTTTTCCAAAACCATTAATAATATCGATTTTGTTTTTCTTCATTAAGAAGGCAACACCTTTGCTCATTCCATCTGCAACAGTTCTACTACGGTTAATAACGGCACCAAAATCTTTATCGATTGCTTCTGCCTTTAAACCGTATTCATCTACATGCTTTAAATAATCATACACTTGTGCAGATTTTAATAATGCTTTTGTAGGAATACAACCCCAATTTAAACAGATTCCACCTAAATTTTCTTTTTCTACTACTGCAACTTTAAAGCCTAATTGAGATGCTCTAATTGCGGTAACATATCCTCCAGGTCCACTTCCAATGATAATAATGTCGTATTTCATATTGTTGTTTGTGTTATTTTTATTTCTTTAATTTTGGCGTTCGAGCGGGCTTTCCGTTCTATCTTTTTAGTGTTGTGTTCGCTACAAATTTACGCATTCTTTGTAAATCTATTCGAGCTAACACCTAAAAAGGATGCCACTTCAATCCCTAACGCGCGCTACTGTATTAATTTTTGTTTTTACTGTCAACTATTTTACATCCTTTCGGGCACATTAATTCCTAATAAAGAGAATGCAGATTTAATAATATCGCTCACTTTTTTAGACAATTGTACACGTAAGACTTTTTTATCTTGATTTTCTTCTCCTAAAATAGATACGTTTTGGTAAAACGAATTGAATTCCTTTACCAAATCATAGGTGTAATTAGCAACCAATGCAGGCGAGTGATTTGCTGCTGCTAGTTGAATAATCTCAGGGTAATTTTCTATAATCTTTATTAATTCTTTTTCTTTTGGATGCAATTCAATTCCAGTAACTGCTTGTGAATGGTCAAAAGTAGCCTTTCTTAATATGGACTGAATTCTTGCATAGGTATATTGAATAAAAGGTCCTGTGTTTCCTTGAAAATCTACAGATTCTTTTGGGTCGAATAAAATGCGTTTTTTAGGATCTACTTTTAAGATGTAATATTTCAATGCTCCCAAACCAATGGTTTTGTAAAGCGTTTCTTTTTCAGTATCAGAATAGCCTTCTAGCTTCCCTAATTCTTGAGATAATGTTCTTGCAGTATCTGTCATTTCTGACATTAATTCATCTGCATCAACAACAGTTCCTTCTCTAGATTTCATTTTCCCTGAAGGTAAATCTACCATTCCGTAGCTTAAATGAAACAATTCATCTGCCCAAGAATACCCTAATTTCTTTAGAATTAAAAACAATACTTTAAAGTGGTAATCTTGCTCATTACCAACCGTATATACCATTCCTTTTACATTTGGGTAGTCTTTAGAGCGTTGAATAGCAGTTCCAATATCTTGTGTCATATATACTGCAGTTCCATCAGAACGCAACACAATCTTCTCGTCTAAGCCATCCTCTGTTAAATCAATCCAAACAGAACCATCTTCTTTCTTAAAGAACACACCGTTTTTCAATCCTTCTTCAATATTGTCTTTCCCTAATAAATAGGTATTGCTTTCGTAATAATAAGAATCGAAATTAACACCTAAGTTTTTGTACGTAGCGTCAAAACCAGTGTATACCCAAGCGTTCATCATTTTCCATAAGGCAACAACGTCTTCATCTCCAGCTTCCCATTTTAATAACATTTGCTGAGCAGCAAGAATTAATGGGGCTTGTTTTTTAGCATCTTCTTCTGTAGCGCCATTTGCAACAAGCTCGCTAATTTCTTTTTTATATTCCTGGTCGAACTTTACATAATAATTTCCCACCAATTTATCACCTTTCAATCCAGTGTTTTCTGGGGTTTCTTTTTGCCCATCACTACCATTGGGGGCATATTTTTTCCAAGCCAACATAGACTTACAAATATGGATTCCACGATCGTTAATGATTTGTGTTTTGTATACTTTTTTCCCAGAAGCTTTAATAATCTCAGCAACAGCATATCCTAATAAGTTGTTACGAACATGTCCTAAATGCAACGGTTTGTTTGTGTTTGGTGAAGAGTATTCTACCAATACAGCATCTTTGTCTGATGAACTTACAAATCCATATGTAGCATTTTTTGCAATAGAACTAAATGAATCTAAGTACAACGTGTCGTCAATAACTAAGTTTAAAAAACCTTTAACCACATTAAAACGGATTACTTCTTCTACGTTCTCTACTATGTAATTTCCTAAGTCATTTCCTATCTGAACAGGGTTTCCTTTTTTGTAACGTAACATCGGGAAAACCACCACTGTAATATCTCCTTCAAACTCTTTACGTGTTGCTTGAAATTCTACAGATGGAATTTCAGTATCGTATAAAGAAGAAAATCCTTTTTTTACAGCGTTTTCTATTAGGGTTTGTATGCTCATAGGTAGTTTAAAATTGAAGTGCAAAATTACATAATTTATTTCATTTTTTATGCTGTAAATTTAAACGCATTCTTTGATTTATTCTTGGTACTTTTGTGCTCAGATTTATCTTTGTATTTTAAGTGAAAGAAAATGAATATTTTTTTCAGCACAGAAGAATTGTAAATAAAGCATAGCCACAGCTACCAGTTCTTTTTAATTTGATGTAGCATGAAAAAGAGAGCTTTTTATAGGGTAATATAAATAGTAATAGAGGAAGTATGAAAGACATGAATACGCGATTGCAAGAACTGCCTAAATTGGTAGAAGAAGCAAAAAAAGAGAGTAAGAAATATTTTTCGAATCTAAAAAGAAGAACACCAAAGAATTTAGATTCTGTAGTGCAAGAATTACACGATGCTGAGTTTAAAAAAACAGATTGTTTATCTTGTGGGAATTGCTGTAAAACAACAAGCCCGATTTTCACCGAGAAAGATGTAAATCGTATTTCAAAGCATTTAAAAATGAAAGCTGTTGCTTTTGAAACTCAATATTTAGAACGGGATGATGAGGATTTTATGGTATTGAATACACCAGGTCCGTGTAACTTTTTTGACGATTCAGATAATTCCTGTTTTATCTATGATGTACGTCCAAAAGCGTGTTCAGAATATCCACATACCAATCGTAAGAAGTTTATTCAAATTACAGATTTAACGCTAAGTAACACAGAAGTTTGTCCTGCAGCGTATAATATCGTAGAAGAATTAAAAAAGAAATTGCCTTTAGTGTCAAAAATTAAAAAGAAAAGGAGTTAAGTCCCCGTTTTTAAGAACTTGTAGGTTTTCCTTTTAAACGCTTTTCTACTTTTTGTTTTATCAACGTTAACCTTTTCATAAGGTCCATAATAGTTGAGTCTTTTTCTTCTTTATAAATTTCATTTAAGCTTAAAATTAATTCTTTTGCTTCTCTTGAAATGATTATTCTTTCGTTTGTTGTTAACGCTTTTAAGCTTGTTTCTTCAAACTTTAAAGCTCTTTCTACCACCGTGCTCATTATATTCTAAAATTTATATCGTTATTTAATGCTACTTTAATCTTTTAACAATGTATAGTTGAGGTGTTTGATACTCCCATCTATATTTTTGTGTACTCCTGATTTAGTTAGGGGTACTTTTTATGTATTGCTAGTAAACATACAAAATGTTTCATAAAGTTAGTAAAAAAAAAGCCAAAATTTTATATCAATTTTAAAGCGTTAAAAAGTGTTGTTTAATTTTTGTATTTTTAATAAAAATATACATCCTTGGAAACAATCATAAACTATTTCGATACCATTCCGTCTTTACACAGAAGTTTAATTCTTGTAGGCGGAATTGCTTTTTTCTGGCTTTTAGAAGGTGTTTTGCCTTTATTTAGTTTTAACTATAAAAAATGGAAACATGCATTTCCTAATTTATTTCTTACCGCAACAACCATCGTTATTAATTTTACGTTGGCTTTTGTATTGCTAAATTCTGCTGATTGGGTAAAAGAAAATGATTTCGGAATTATTAATTTGTTGCCAGAAATGCCTTTGTGGTTATACGTAGTTTTAGGTGTATTGTTGTTGGATTTTTTCGGAGCCTATTTAGCGCATTTTATAGAGCATAAAGTAAAACCATTGTGGATGGTGCATTTGGTACATCACACAGATCATAAAGTAGACACCACAACAGCAAACAGACATCATCCGTTAGAAAGTATGATTCGTTTTTCGTTTACTTTATTAGGTGTTTTTGTGGTTGGAACGCCAATTTCGATTGTAATGGTCTACCAATCAATGTCGTTAATATTCACCCAGTTTACACATGCAAACATTAAAATGAATAAAAAAGTAGACAGGGTGTTGAGTTATGTAATTGTATCACCAGATATGCATAAAGTACATCATCACAACATGTTGCCATACACAGATTCTAATTACGGAAATATATTTTCTATTTGGGATCGGGTTTTTGGAACGTTTTCATCTTTAGATCGTGAGAAAATCGTGTACGGAGTAGATACGTTTCCAAATGAAGCGACCAATTCTTCTTTAGTAGAGTTGTTAAAACAACCTTTTCAAGGATATCGAAAGCCTACAAATATGGAATGATACCTATTTATAGATCAAATATTTTTTTCTAACTTTCTTAAAAATATTTAACTCTTTTTGCCAAGATTTTCTAATTTCTTTTGCCGTTAAACCTTGCTCTATTTGCTTTTGAAGTTTTGTGTTTCCGGCATGAATAGTAAAGGTTTTTCCAAAGAATTTTTCTGTTTTAGGAGTTTGTTGATAAGCGTCAATCAGCCATTCTAAGTTAACAGAACTTAGTTTTTTCGTATTACTTAAATCTACACCATAACTAAGTTTACCTTTATGTTTTGGGTATTTAGAACCGAAATTTGGTTTTGGAGTGTAACTAAAATTATTTTTCGTAAAAAATGGTGCTCCATATCTTTGAAACTGAAACTCAGTTCCTCTTCCTGCATTAATAATTGTTCCTTCAAAAAAACCTAAACTTGGGTACAGGTTTATAGATTTATCATTTGGTAAATTTGGTGATGGTCTTATAACTAAACTATATTCTGAATTATGTGTGTAGTTTTTCAAAGGAATTACAGTCAAGTCACATTGAATTCCGTTTTTTAACCATTTCTCTCCGTTAATCATTTGGCCGTATTCTCCAATGGTCATTCCGTAAACCAATGAAACTGGGTGCATGCCTACAAAACTTTTATATTCTAGTTCTAAAACAGGTCCATCAATATAATGTCCGTTGGGATTTGGTCTGTCCAAAATAATTACCGGTATTCCTGCTTCTGCTGCTGCTTCCATTACATAATGTAACGAAGAAATATAGGTGTAAAAACGAGCACCAACATCTTGAATATCAAAAATAATCAAGTCAATTCCTAGCAATTGTATGGCTGAAGGTTTTTTGTTTTTGCCATATAAAGAAAGAATAGGCAACCCCGTTTTTGTATCAAAACCATCTTTTACCACCTCGGCAGCATCTGCTTTTCCTCTAAAACCATGTTCTGGAGCAAATACTTTTTTTACAGAGACGTTTAAAGAAAGTAAACTATCTACGAGATGAACAGATGCTCTTTTCTCTTTTTGTGTGTGTCTTTTTTCAATTACGGAAGTTTGATTGGCTACTACTGCAATGTTTTTTCCTTTCAGAAGCTTTACGTATCGCTCAGTTTGTGAAGCAGCGACTTTTATTTCAGTAGCGTTTTGAGCACAAGAAGACAACGGAAAACAAATGCTAAAGAATAAGATTAAATATGTATTTTTGAAATGAACTAAGGAAATCATAAATTTGAATTACGAATTATTTATTGCGAAACGTATTATAGCTGGTAAAGAGTATAAAAATAGCATTTCTTCTCCAATAATTAAAATTGCAATCACAGCAATTGCATTAGGTGTTATTATTATGATGATTTCTATGGCTACTGGTTCAGGTTTTCAGCATAAAATTAGAGATAAAATTTCTGGTTTTAAAGGACATATCCAGATTACAAACTACGATGATAATAATTCTGAAGTATCAATAAATCCTATTGACAAAAACCAAGATTTTTATCCAGAATTCAAAACAATTGATGGCATAAAAAAAGTGCAAATTTTCGCAAACAAAGCGGGTGTAATAATGACTGCAACAGATTTTGAAGGTATTGTTTTTAAAGGGGTTTCTGCTAATTATGATTGGTCTTTTTTTCAGGAATACTTAGTAGAAGGGAGGCTGCCAAATTTTAATCAACAACGTGTTAGAGATGTGTTATTATCTAAAACAGTGGTTGATAAATTACAGTTGAAGTTGAATGATACGATTACTGTTTTTTTTATGAAAGCAGCAAAAAATAAAGCACCAAGTAGATATAAATTAGTTGTTGTTGGTATTTATGATAGTGGTTTCAGTCAGTTTGATAAAAGTTTGATGATTGGTGATATCAAAGAAACTCAACGGTTAAATAAATGGAATGAGAACCAAATTGGTGGTTTTGAAGTCTTGTTAGATAATTTTGATGACATCAACCAGAAAGGAAATGAAATTTATTCAACAATAGGTTCTACCTTAAATAGTACCACGATTGTAGAGAGTTATGACGTTATTTTTGAATGGATTGAATTGTTTGATAATAACGTGTGGTTTATTATAGGTATTATGATTCTTGTTGCGAGTATTAATATGATTACTGCTTTATTGGTATTGATCCTTGAAAGAGTACAAATGGTTGGTATTTTAAAAGCCTTGGGAAGTGATAATTGGGGAATACGAAAAATATTTTTATACAACGCAACCTATTTGATCTTAAAAGGCTTGCTTTGGGGAAATGTCATTGGAATCACCTTATTATTAGTACAGCATTATTTTGGGATTATCACTTTAGATCCAGCGTCATATCATGTAACTACTGTTCCCGTTTATATCAATGTGTTTTCTGTTATCATGCTAAATGTAGGTACACTTATTTTGTGTTTTTTAATGTTGTTAATTCCTTCGTATATCATTACAAAAATTAACCCCTCAAAATCTATTCAATTCGCATAAAAGAGTTTCTTTAAAAAAAGGATTCTAATAAAATGTATCTCTTAAATATGTTGTTACTTTGCAGAATAATTTGAGAAGATGAAATACGCAAAAAATATATTAGAAACGATTGGTAATACACCTCTAGTGCAATTAAATTCTGTTACAAAAGAGATTGATGCATTGGTGTTGGCTAAAGTGGAGACTTTTAATCCAGGAAATTCTATAAAAGATAGAATGGCTTTAAAAATGGTTGAAGATGCAGAAGCAGATGGTCGTTTAAAACCAGGTGGAACCATTATTGAAGGAACTTCTGGAAACACTGGTATGGGATTGGCATTGGCAGCAATTATAAAAGGATACAAATGTATTTTTGTGATTTCTGATAAGCAATCTAAAGAAAAAATGGATATCCTTAGAGCTGTAGGAGCAGAGGTAATTGTGTGTCCAACGAACGTTGAGCCAGATGATGCAAGGTCTTATTATTCGGTTTCTAAGAGATTGGGAGCAGAAACACCAAACTCTTGGTATGTAAACCAATATGATAATCCATCTAATGCACTAACACACTATGAACAAACTGGACCTGAAATTTGGGAACAAACAGATGGAAAGATTACGCATTTGGTCGTTGGAGTAGGAACTGGAGGAACAATTTCTGGAACCGCTAAATACTTAAAAGAACAAAATCCTAATATTAAGATTTGGGGAATTGATACCTACGGTTCTGTATTTAAAAAATACCATGAAACTGGAGTTTTTGATGAGAACGAAATTTATCCCTACATCACTGAAGGAATAGGAGAAGATATTTTACCTAAAAATGTTGACTTTAGTTTAATTGATGGATTTACAAAAGTAACTGATAAAGATGCTGCTGTGTATACGCGTAGAATTGCTAAAGAAGAAGGGATTTTTGTTGGTAATTCTGCTGGAGCTGCAATTAAAGGGATGTTACAATTAAAAAACGAGTTTACTAAAGAGGATGTAATTGTTGTTTTGTTTCATGATCACGGAAGTAGATATGTCGGAAAAATGTTTAATGATGATTGGATGCGTGAACGTGGTTTCTTAGATGAAGAAATAACAACTGCTGCAGATTTAATTAAAGGACATATCGATGAGCAATTAGTAACAGTACAAACTGAAGAGTTAGTTTCGCACGCAATTGAAAGAATGCGTGATTATAAAATTTCACAAATTCCGGTAAGAGATATAACTGGTTTTGTTGGGTCCGTAGATGAAGCTGATTTGTTGAGAAGTTTTACTTCTGATAAAAATAGTGCAGATAAGCCTATTAAAGATGTAATGGGTGCTGCATATCCTGTAGTTAAAAAAGGGGCATCTATTGAAGCTGTTTCTAAATTGATTACAAAAGAAAATCAAGCTGTATTGGTAGACTTAGAGAACGGAAAATTTCACATCATTACTAAACATGATATTATTAGCGCTATTTAATTAGTGTACGTTTATAAAAGTAAAAATCCCGTCTTCTCCAAGACGGGATTTTTTAATAAACTAATTCAAATAATTTACACAATGAAAACAAGTCTCTCACATTTGTTTTCATTTTTACTAAATGCAAACTGCGTGCCAAAATGTATTTTTCTTTGAAAAAAAGTTAAAACTATGTGATTTTTACATTTTATTAACAATTATGTGTAAATCATTAATATATTTAAGGGTCTTGTTATTATTTTGTTGCGAATATGATACTTATTTAAGGAAAAAGAAAAGCTCATAATTTAAAATTATGAGCTTTTTATAGGGTGTACTTGTTTTTTTATCTTGCGTGCTTATGAGCTTTGTAAGAAGAACGTACTAAAGGGCCACTTTCTACATACATAAAGCCCATCTCCAAGCCTAAAATTTCGTATTTTTTAAATTGATCTGGAGTGATAAACTCTTTAAGAGGTAAGTGTTTTTTTGTAGGTTGTAAATATTGACCGATGGTAACAATATCTACTCCAGCTCCACGTAAATCTTTTAGGGTCTGAATTACTTCTTCCTCTTTTTCGCCTAATCCTAGCATGATTCCAGATTTGGTACGCATTCCGTTATCTTTTAAGTATTTTAAAACACCTAAACTTCTATCGTATTTTGCTTGAATTCGAACTTCTCTAGTTAACCTTCTTACCGTTTCTACATTGTGAGAAACAACTTCTGGAGCTACTTTTATAACTCTATCAATTTGTTTTTCGTTTCCTTGAAAATCAGGAATTAATGTTTCTAAAGTTGTTGTAGGGTTTGCTCTTCTAATAGCATTTACTGTTTCTGCCCAAATAATAGAACCACCATCTTTTAAATCGTCTCTATCTACAGATGTTATAACCGCATGTTTAATACTCATCAATTTAATAGAGCGTGCAACTTTTTCTGGCTCATCCCATTCAACGGTATCTGGTCTTCCTGTTTTTACTCCACAAAAACCACAAGAACGAGTACAGATATTTCCAAGTATCATAAATGTAGCAGTTCCTTCTCCCCAACATTCTCCCATGTTAGGACAACTACCACTTGCACAAATTGTGTTTAATTTATATTTGTCTACTAATCCTCTAAGCTCAGTATATTTTTTACCAACAGGTAGCTTTACACGCAACCATTTTGGTTTTTTTACTTTTTCCGGAATTGTAGCTGAATCGTTTATCATTCTAAAATAAATTGAACTGCAAAGTTACAAAGAAAACTATTATAAATTGATTAAAAACCAACAACTAAAACCTATTAAAAAGACAATTCCAAACCAGCTTAATATCTTCAAGTAGATGTTAGGTTGATGCTCTTTTGGCGTATGTTTTCCAGTAATTAAAATATAATTTAATATCGCGTAAAAGGGGGCTGTTAAGAACGATAATATGGTTGCTACTTTAATTAAAAAACCCATATCATTTATAAAGAAGGCTAAGATTAAATACGTTCCGATTGCTAAAAAGAGTATCCAGAACCAGTAATTGAATTTTGTTTTCTTTTCAAATAATAAATCTGTAGTTTTTGTCATTGCTCTTGGAGAGGCATCTAATGTTGTAATAGTTGTGCTAAACATGGTTGTAAATGCGGCGATTCCAATAAATATATTTGAAAATTCGCCAAGATTTTTTGTGTACAGGCTAATTAATTGAGAAGCAAATACACCTCCATTATTAGAAAATGTTTTTCCAGATTTAAACATGACCAAAGCACCTAGCATAACAAAGCAAACCCCTAAAAATAACGTACCTAAATACCCAATATTAAAATCGAAAATTGCTTGATTAGGCGTCGTTTTTTGATGTGTAGTTTTGTCTTTTTCTAGTGTCCAGATAGAATGCCAAATAGAAACATCTAATGGAGCAGGCATCCAACCAAGAAAAGCAATTAAAAAGGTAATTTCTATGGTTCCTTTCGGAATTATTTGAGTAAAATCAAAATATTCTTTAGTACTGAAAAGAGCTACACTTACTGCAATAACTGTACTTACGGTTAGTAAAATGATGATGAACTTCATTAAGTTGTCTAGCAGTTTGTATTTTCCAATAATTAAGATACAAAGACTTATTAATGTGATTGTTACTGACCAAATCACCAAGTTATTTTCAATTTCGAAAGAACCAAAAAGTTGAGTTGCCAAACCTGCTGTTACAATTGTTACTGCAGCCTGAATAGTAAACATAGTCGCAAAATTGATGATGTAATAAGCGACTAAAACTGGTTTTCCTAATTTTTTATAGCCATCTAATAATGTTTCGCCAGTTGCTGCTGCATATCGAGGGCCAAATTGAAAAAATGGATATTTAAATAGGTGAACTAAGAGCAACGCCCATAATAAACCAAACCCAAATTCTGCACCCGCTTTGGTAGATTGTACCAAATGAGAAACACCAATTGCTGCTCCTGCAAATAACAAACCTGGTCCGAGAGCATTTAGAAAGGATTTTTTCATTTGTTTTTTTTGTGCTTTAAAATAGATGTATTAGGTCTTTTTTATTACGATTTCTTTATGATCTCAGCTAGTAATTTTCTGGCACGTAATAATTTCACCTTAACATTATTCATAGGCTCACCAATCTTCTCAGAGATTTCTTTATAGCTTAGTTCTTGGAAATATCGTAAATTAATCACCTCTTGATATTTAGGCTTTAACTGTTTAATATCTTTCAATAATTTAGCTAAATTCTGCTCGGTTATAATTTTGTCTTCTGGTGTAGGGTTGTCATCAGCAATGTCATAAATCTCATTTTCTTTTTCTTTGTAAGATTCAGCTGTGATAGAAGAATTTTTCTTTCTTAAACCATCAATATGAATGTTCTTCGAAATAGTGATCAACCACGTTTTAAATTGATATTTCTCATCGTATGTATCAATTTTGTCAAAAGCTTTAGAAAAGGTTTGAATGGTGATGTCTTCTGCATCATTATCGTTTTGATGCTTCTTCAATTGAAAATTATGTACGCTATTCCAAAAAGTATCCAATAAGGTGTTGAAAGCTAATTGATTGCCTTCTTTTGCTTTTTGGATGGTTTGTAGTAATTCGGTTCCTTTTATTTCCAATGCGTAGGTTTTGAAAAAGTATTAGTGATAAAGATACTAAATTGAAATAAAATAAGAAAAATTTCTAAAAAGGGTAAAAAGAACACCAATCTTTTTTCTTTAAATTTTCCCACAGAAATTCCAAAAACAATAAAGAAAGTGATAAAATATAGAACGACAACCGGAGTAATCATTTTCCAATTAAAAAGGAAATACAATAGTATTGTAAGTGTATAAAACGTGAATTTTGAGATGAAAAACAGCCCTAAAAAAAATTGGTGTTTAAATTTATAAGAAGAAGAGGTAGAGACATGTCTTCTTTTTTGTCGAAACCACTCTTTTAAGGTTAATGGCGGATTAGAAACCGTATAACTATCTGGGTTTATGGTAAACGTTGTGTTGCTTTTTGTTGCGGCTTCTTGAATAAACAAATCATCATCTCCAGACTTTACTTGAATATGGCTACTAAATCCGTTAGTTTTAAAAAATGCACTTTTTGTATAGGCTAAATTTCTTCCAACACCCATATATGGAGAGCCGAGTTTGGCGTATGTAAAGTATTGAAGAGCTGTTAATAATGTCTCGTATCTCACCAAAAGGTTCACAAAAGTTTTTTGATATTTGTATTTTCCATACCCTAAAACGATTGTTTTATCTGTTGAAAACTGTGAAGCCATTTCTTTTATCCAATATTTGGATGCTGGTTTACAATCGGCATCTGTAAACACTAAATGTTCATGTGTAGCTGCTTTTACTCCTAGTGTTAACGCCTGTTTTTTATTGCCCCAAAAAGCGTTGGTATTTTCTATAGTAACAATTTTTATAATAGAATTATTACTTCTAAACTGCTCCATGACGTCTAAGGTAGTGTCAGTAGAAGCGTCATTAATTAGTACTATTTCAAAGTTTGAATATTCTTGATGTAGTATCGATGGTAAAAAGACTGTTAAATTATGTGCTTCATTTTTAGCACAAATAATTACAGAAATAGGAAGTTCGATGGTAGTATTAGCTGTTTTTTTTTTCTTAGAAAGTATCTTAGAAAAGCACAAAAAATAAATGATTTGAATGCAGGCAGCTGCTACTAAAATGTAGAATAAAACCATTAGAATCATTAAAAAAACTAATTAATTATGCTCTGGTTCAGCACAGTTGTCAAATTGCTCAGGTGTTTTTCCACAAAAACCACAAGATTCTCCTGTTTCGTTTAACATAGGATTTTGGCTAGCACAAGTACCAGCAAATTTTCCGTCTTTTTTTGCCCAAATTTTTATTGCAATTCCAGCAAAAGCTAATCCTAATAAACCTATAGTAAGTAAAACAAGTTTCATTAAATATAATTTGATGTTGCAAAGATACCTATTTACAAAAAAAGGAACCAAGAAAATGCGTTAAAGTATCAACTAATTAATTTTTTTTGATTTTATTAAAGTATACTGTTTAATAATAAACCTAAAGATATATGACACAACACATCAGCTTTTATTGGCGATCGGGCTAGGAATAATGGTGGTGTGTTCCTAACAGATTTAGGCGTTGGAGGTATAACAGGAAGAAATAATGATTTGGGAGAATTTAATGTTCCGTCATTAAGAAATATAGAAATGACAGCTCCTTTTATGCACGATGGAAGATTTACAACATTAGAATAAGTTATCGAACATTATAACTCAAGAGTACAGAATAGTCAAAATTTAGATAATAGATTACGAAGAGAAAACGGCGTTAGAAGATTAAATTTATCAAATGCAGTTAAAATAGCTTTAAAAGACTTTTTATTAACCTTAACTGATCATGTTTTTTTAACAGATGAAAAATTTTCATCACCCTTTAAAAATAACGAACATCTAAAGTAGGGTATTACAAAAGATCGCTGTTATATATATATACAAAACCAATAACTATGAATAAATTTTCAATTTTTAAAGCCCTATCAATCTCATTTGTTTTGATATTGGGAATCACATCTTGCAGTTCATCATCAGAAGACGAAGAAACTACAGATTCAACTACAACTCAGTACGACATTACTTCAATTTTAGATAAGTTTAAAGGAACTGGTTTAACGGTGGCTGTTAATGGAAATACGGTTACGTTTACGACTCAGAATCTTCCAAATCACAAAAGTCCGTATTGGCCAACAAACAATGCTTTATATGAGGCGTATAATGGAACAAATACAGCGTTTAACTTAAATCCAAATAGTATAAGTTCACAAAACATAACTTTTAGTATTCCTCTTAATCCATCGGAAGCGTCAAATAAACAAGCAACGAATTTAGGTCCTATCGGAGTTTCTGTAAATGGAGTTGTTTTTTACAATCAGTATGCTGGGCCAAACAATCAAGCGTTAACAAACGAAATTAATTCATTTGATCAGTTTTTAGGACACCCTCAGAATTCTGGACAATATCATTATCATGTTGAGCCAACGTATTTAACGGGTCTACTAGGAAGTGATGCTTTCTTAGGTTTACTAGCAGACGGGTTTCCTGTCTACGGGCCAGTTGAAAACGGACAAACAATTACAAACTCAGATTTGGATGCGTATCATGGTCATACCAGTGCTACAGTAGATTTTCCAAATGGAATTTATCATTATCACGTAACTCCAAATGAAGATCCATACATAAATGGTAATGGCTTTTATGGAACTCCAGGAAACATTACGCAATAAATTTGAAGCAATTAATTTATATAGCGATTCTGTGTTGTATTATTTCTTGCAAAGAAAGAAAGAAAGCACACTTAGTATTATTTGAAGAGAATAAACAGTTGCAGCTTACTAATGGAGTATTGTATTATAGTAATGCTCCATTTAACGGAACTTTAAAATCTTTTAATGAAGTAAATCAAACAAAGAATACTGCAAATTATGTAAACGGAAAAAAAGAAGGAGAAGAGCGAAAACTATTTAAAAATGATTCTTTAGCGGAGCTTCGTTTTTATAAGAATGGATTAAAAGTTGGAGTTCATCTGTCTTGGAGAGAAAATGGTCAACAAAAATTTGAATACCCATATAGTAATCAAGGAGCTTATCATGGTACTATTAAAGAATGGTATCCAAATGGGCAATTAATAAGAGCGTTTAATTATGTAGATGGAAAAGAATCTGGAACGCAAAAAATGTGGTTGTTAAATGGAAATATAAGAGCCAATTACACGGTTGTAAATGGTGAAAGATTTGGTTTAATCGGATTAAAAAAATGTTATTCAGTAAAAACTAATGATGAAAAATAAAATATATATAGTATTAATTTTAGTTACGATTATTGCTTGTAAAACAGAATCGAAAATTAATAGAGATACAACATTGCCGTTTTTTAATTCGGCAGAATTCACACCTGAATGGATTTATGAAGCTTCAGAGGAGTATGCTGATATTCATGCAATTCCGGCATTTAAATTCGTAAATCAAGATGGTCAAGCAGTAACTAATAAAACCTATGAAGGTAAAATATACATTGCAGATTTTTTCTTTACTTCTTGCCCTGGAATTTGTCCGAGACTAGCTGAAAATATGGGTAAATTACAAGAAGCATTTAAAGAGGATACAGATATTATGTTATTGTCTCATTCTGTGACACCTGTTAAAGACTCTGTGTCAGTTTTAAAAGAATATGCAATAGAAAACAATGTGAATTCTAAGAAATGGAACTTAGTTACCGGCGGTAAAAAAGAGATTTACAGTATTGCTAGGCAAGGTTATTTTGCGGATGAAGATTTTGTAAAAACTCAAGATGAAGATGCTTTCATTCACACAGAAAATTTTATACTAATTGATAAAAAAGGAAGAATAAGAGGCGTGTATAACGGTACTTTGGCAATTGAAATAGATAGAATAGTAAGGCACATTCAATTACTTAAAAAAGAAGTTTAAAGGATATTAATTTCGACTTCAAATTGGATATTACTAACTAAACTAAATAACATTTTTTTTGAATCAAAAAGATTTTTTAGAAAAATTAAAATCAGGGGACGAATCTACATTTGCTCAACTTTTAAATGAGTTTGAACAAAAGGTTTTCGCAACCTGTATTTCTTTTGTTCCTAATAAAGAAGATGCCGAAGACATCGCTCAAGAAGTTTTTTTAGAAGTTTTTAGATCTGTAAATAAATTTAAGGGAGATTCTAAATTGTCTACTTGGATTTATAAAATTACAACCAATAAATGCCTTGAATTTATTAGAAAGAAGAACTCTAAAAAAAGATTTGTTTTTATGCAACGTATTTTAGGAAATGAAATTCCTGTTGACAAAACGAGTTATTTTACTGAAGTTAATCATCCAGGAGTTTTATTAGAAAATAAAGAGAAATCAGCAATTATATTTAAAGCAATTAATACCTTGCCAGAAAACCAAAAGGTAATTTTTACTTTGGCAAAAGTAGATGGGAAAAGCTATCAAGAAATTGTCGAAATTACAGGTAAAAGTTTATCGTCAGTAGAATCTATATTATTTAGAGCTAAGAAACAGTTACAACAAAAGTTGAAAGCTTTTTATAAAGCGAACCCGTCATGATATTTAAAAAAAAACAAAATAAATGCAAGTTTTGTAAATATTTTGCATCTATATAAATAGATAGTTATTTTGAAAACTAAATAAAAATGAAAAATAAAGAATATATAAATCAACAAGTTGATGATACATTAGGCGTATTAAACACCATTGAAAAAGTTGATGTTCCCCCTTTTTTTAGGCATAAAGTTTTACAGAAATTGAAAGCAGAAAGAGAGGTGAAACAATCTGTTTTTAATTGGTTTACACCTCAATTGCAATACGCAACATTATGTGTAGTCTTATTATTAAATTTCGGAACTATTTTTTACGCTTTTAATACTTCACAAAAAACAGGTACTACGAGTTCAGGTATTGAACTATTTGCTCAAGAATATTCTTTACAATCTGAAAGTAATTCCATTTTAAATTAACAACTATGAAATCAAAAAGATTACCTATTTTATTATTATTGCTACTACTTTTAAATGGTGTTTTAATTTTTATGCTTGTAAAAAAACCACATGAAAATAAAAGACATCCACAAGAACGAAACTTCTTAATTAGGGAGCTTCAATTTACTGATAATCAAAAGGATAAATTTTTGTCTTTTGATAGTGTCCATAGAGAAAATATGATGCGTTTTGATCAACAGATTAGAAGGCAAAAAGATGTAATGTTCAATTCTTTTTCTGAAAGTCTTATAAATATTGATTCTCTTAGTTTACTTATTGGAGAATTAACAAGGAAAAAAGAAGTTGAAGTTTTTCGTTTTTTAAAATCGGTGAGGGAAATTTGCACAAAAGATCAACAAGCCAAATTTGGTAAAATTATTAATAAAGCTCTAAAGGGAGGAAAGAATGGTCCTCCTAGAGGTAGAAGTAAAATAAAACTTTAAAAAACTACAAGTTTTTTTGAAGTGATGCATCTAAATTAAAGAGAGAATAAACTATTTACAATTTTATAGGTATAACATAAAATAAATACAATTAAAATGAGAAAATTAGTAAATAAATTCATAGTAACCTTAGGGTTTGTATTGTTAACTGTAACAGCGATTTCAGCACAAGGAAAAGAGCAAGTAAAAAGACAAAAAACACCATCGATAGAACAAATTTTTAAAGACTTAGATTCAAATGAAGACGGTAAAATTTCTTTAAAAGAGGTAAAAGGTCGGTTGAAAAAAGATTTTAAAAAAATTGATATCAATGAAGATGGTTTTATCACCAAAAAAGAGCTGAAGAATGCACCAAAACTAGAAAGAACAAAAAGACCAAGAAATTAAAAATTCGCGCAAGTTTTTTCTAAAATTAACATCTAAAGAATATATACATCTAAAATTATAAAAAATGAAAATTCACTTTATTAAAACGTTAGCACTTTTATTACTCGTATCATTAGTCATATTTTCTTGTGGCTCATCTTCGGATATTGACGAAGAAGTCGAAGAAACAACAGGAACTTTACATCCTGCTTTTGCAGAATTTGATACTGATGAAACAACAATTTATTTATCAGGAGCCGATGTTGTTATTGAAACTACTGGATTGCCAAATCATACTACTCCATATTGGAGTGAAAGCCATGCATTATATGTAGCACCAACAGTTACAAACACTGGGCAAATGACACCAACAAGAATTGATACTTCTGGTCGAGATAATTCTTCTTCTGTTACAGTATCTACAAGTCCTGATTTAGCGAGTTCAACAACAGCGACAGAATTAGGTGCTATTGGTGTTGCTGTAAGTGGTGCTTATCTTTATAATGATCAAGAAGGTAATGGTGCTTTAGATGCAGCTGTGGGTAGTTTAGACTATTCAGGAGCTCATATTGGACCCACTGATTATCATTATCATTTAGAACCTTTAGCTTTCTCTGACGATGATGATAAATTAAATGGTATTATCTCGGATGGATTTTTTATCTATGGGAGAAAATGTAATTCAACGGGCACATATCCCATAAATTTAGATGCATCAGGTGGTCATACAAGTACAACTCAGCACACAGATACAGCAGAATATCATTACCATATTATTAATGAACTTTATTCTACAACTGGAAGATATATAATTTTTATAGGACCTTATCAAGGAACACCAAATGCGATTAACTAAGTATATACTTTTATTACTTTTATGTGTTTTCGGTAGCTGTAAAGAACAGGTTATCGAAAACACTTCTATTTCTTTAGGCAAAGAAATAGCAAATATTCTTATTAAAAAAGAGGAAATAAAATTAAACCCTTTAAAGGGCCAATGGTTTTATAACCAAAAACCTTTTAATGGTTATGCTGTTCTATATTATAAAAACGATAGTATATCCGAGAAAATAGGTTTCTTTAATGGTAAAAGAGAAGGTCCATATTATAAATATTTTAAGGAAGGCTCTATAAAAAATGAAGGATATTACATTCAAAATAAACTCCATGGAATAAAATTTAATTATTTTAAAAATGGAAAAGTGTATTCAGAATCTAATTATGTGAATGGTAAAAGACAAGGGCTTCAGAGAACTTGGTTTCTTAACGGGCAATTAGCCAAAAGGAAAAACTTAAACAAAGGTAAAGAAGAGGGTTTACAACAATCTTGGTTAGAAAATGGCAAGATATATGTAAACTATGAAGCAAAAAACGGACGTATTTTTGGTATGAACAGGGCCAATTTATGTTATATACTTAAAAATGAAAAAGTTCAATATGCTAAAAAACAATAATTTATTTTTATTATTATTCCTGATTGTAATTGGATGTAAAGAGAACATCAAAACTCAAGAAGACAGTAGAGTAGATGCTTTGCCTTTTTATAATGAGGCCTCTTTTACACCAAAATGGATTTCATCTAAAAGTACAGCGTTAAAAAGCTTCCATAAAATACCCGATTTTGAATTGATCAATCAGAATAGTGAAAAGATAACTCAAAAAACATTTGAAAATAAAATCTATATTGCCGATTTTTTCTTTACTACTTGCCCTGGAATCTGTCCTATGATGACAGATAGTATGCTGAAGCTTCAAGAAGAATTTAAAAATGATGCAGCTGTTTTATTCTTATCACATTCTGTGACTCCAACAATAGATTCAGTTCGGAAACTTAAAGAGTATGCTCTCGATAATGGTATCATGGATAAGAAATGGCATTTAGTGACTGGTAGCAAAAAAGAAATATATGATTTGGGAAGAAAGTTTTACTTTGTTGAAGAAGATTTAGGTGAACCAAAAGGAATTGATGAGTTTTTACACACTGAAAACTTCGTACTCATCGATAAAAATAAACATATAAGAGGGATATACAATAGTCTTAATAGGGCGTCATTAGCACAGCTTATTGTTGATGTCAAAGCATTACAAAAAGAATAAATAAAATCTTAAATTAATTTTAAAAGAGTCTTATTACTTAGTGTAGTGAGGTTTTTTTTATTAAATAATATTTACCTCAATTTCTAAAGAAATTCCGAATTTAGTTAAAATCGTTTCTTGAATTTTTTGTGCAAGTTTATGGATTTCAATTCCTGAGGCATTTCCATAATTGACTAAAACCAATGCTTGATTTTTGTGTACACCAGCATCACCAAAACGTTTTCCTTTAAAACCGCTTTGTTCTACTAACCAGCCAGCAGGAACTTTAGTTTCAGTTTCAGATATTTTATAACTTGGTATTGTTGGAAATTCTTTTTGTAATTCTAAAAAATGTTTAGTCGCAATCACGGGGTTTTTAAAGAAGCTCCCGCTATTTCCAATTTCTTTTGGATCTGGAAGTTTCGATTTCCGGATAGCAATAACAGCATCAGAAATATTTTTTATGGTTGGGTTCGAAATATGTTGTTCTTGTAAAGCCTTTTCAATAGCTCCATAAGAGGTGTTTAGTTGATGTGTTTTTTTAGTCAATCTAAAACTAACAGCAGTTAAAACATAGGTTCCTTTAGCTTTATTTTTGAAAATCGAATTTCGGTATCCAAAATTACATTCAGCATTTGAAAAAGTAACGAGTTTTCCTGTTTCAATTTCTAAGACTTCAACTTTAGTAATGGTGTCTTTTACCTCTACGCCATAAGCGCCAATATTTTGTATTGGGCAAGTACCTGCATTACCCGGAATTAAAGAAAGGTTTTCTAAACCACCAAAATTTTGAGAAATACACCACAAAACAAATTCGTGCCAATTTTCTCCTGCATTCACAGTTAAATGGACAGCGTTTTCATTTTCTTGATCAATAGAAATCCCTTTGATATTGATTAATACAACAAGTTTGTCAATGTTTTTAGTTAGCAACATATTGCTTCCGCCACTAATTAAAAACACATCGTGTTCGTTTTTTAGTAGCTGTTGTAATTGGTAAAATGATTCTATAGAAACAAAACGTTTGGCGTAACATTCTACACCAAACGTATTGTATTCTTTTAAAGATATGTTGTTTAAAATAGTCACTAATCTTTATATACTTTTAATGCTTCTTTTAAAATGTTTATTGCTTTTTTTAGACTTTCAATGTTTAAAACATACGCAATTCGTATTTGGTTTAATCCAACACCTGGTGTTGAATAAAAACCAGCAGCAGGAGCAACCATAATTGTTTCTCCATCAATATCAAAAGATTCTAAAAGCCATTGTGCAAAAGCATCAGCATTTGTAACAGGTAACTCTACAATACAATAAAAAGCACCTTTTGGTTTTGCTACTTTTACTCCGTCTATTTTTTGCAGCTCCTCAATTAATACATTTCTTCTTTTTACGTATTCTTCAATTACTTCATCAAAATAACTTTGAGGTGTTTCTAACGCCGCTTCTGAAGCAATCTGTGCCAATGTAGGAGGGCTTAACCTTGCTTGAGCAAACTTTAAAGCTGTTTTTATAACTTCTTTGTTTTTCGACACTAAACAGCCAATTCTTGCACCACACATACTGTATCTTTTAGATACAGAGTCAATAATGATTGCATTGTCAGCTAAGCTTTCTTCTTGTAAGATAGAATAATGTTTTATGCCATCGTAAGCGAATTCTCTATATACTTCATCAGAAATTAGAAACAAATCGTGTTTTTTTACAATAGCAGCTAATTTTTGAATTTCTTCTTTACTGTAAATATATCCTGTCGGGTTTCCAGGGTTACAAATTAAAATAGCTTTTGTTTTTGGGGTGATTAGTTTTTCAAACTCTTCTATTGGAGGCAATGCAAAATTGTCTTCAATTTTAGAAATAACCGGAACAACATTTACTCCAGATGCAACAGAAAACCCGTTGTAATTTGCATAAAAAGGTTCAGGGATAATTATTTCATCATCAACATCCATAATAGTACCAAAAGCAAAAAGAAGTGCTTCACTACCACCAGTTGTAACAATAATATCATCATGTTTTACACGAATATCATGTGTGCTATAATACGCAGCAATTTTTGTCCTATACGCTTCAGATCCTTCAGATCTTGTATATGCAATTGTTGTTAATGAATGCACAGAAATAGCATCTAGTGCAACCTGAGGAGTTTTAATATCTGGTTGACCAATGTTTAAGTGATACACTGTTTTGCCTTGTTTATACGCGTTCTCTGCATACGGAACCAATTTACGAATTGGCGATTCTGGCATTGAGTTTCCTTTCTTTGAAATTAAAGGCATAATTTTTGATTTTGAATTGGTTAAATGTAAAGCAAATTTCTGACTTTATTTTGAATTAATAACTTACTTATGAATATCTTTTTCTAGATTTTATAAAGGTTAAAGATTCGCTAAAAGAAGTAAAAGAAGCATCTGTTTTTGTATTTTCATAGAATGTTAAAATTCTTATGCTTTGATTAGGACAAAAAATTTATATGTATTTTTTTTAACGTTAGTATTTACTGCTACGTATTCTCAGTCTGGATTTAATTTTTTTGGCAACAATCAAAAAGCTGTAAGTCTTCAGTTTAAGTTCATAAACAACCTTATCGTTATTCCAATAGAAGTTAATGGGCAAAAACTATCTTTTATACTTGATTCTGGAGTAGATAAAACAATTTTTTTTAACCTATCAGAAGTTGATAGTTTAAAATTAAATAGGGTAAAAAAAATCACATTGCAAGGGTTAGGTGGTGGTGATCCTATAGACGCATTGCTATCTCAGAAAAATACCATGCGTATTCATAATTACATGAGTAGCAATCAAGATATTTATGTAATTCTTAAGGATAAATTTGATGTTTCTGGAAGAATGGGAATTACGATTCATGGGATAATTGGACAACGATTATTAAAGAATGCAATTATAAATATAAATTATGCTACTAGAAGAATTAAGTTTTATAATCCAACGTATTTTAAATATCCTAACTGTAAAAAATGTGAAACTTTCCCTTTAGAATTTTTTAGAAACAAGCCTTACATCAATACAAAAGTTCAATTAGATACAATTGGAAATACACTGACAGATGTTACGTTGTTAATTGATACAGGTGGTAGTGAAGCAATCTGGCTTTTTGAAAATTCAAAAAAAGAAATAAAAACACCAATTAATTACTTTAATGATATATTAGGGGAAGGCTTAAGTGGTGCTATTTATGGAAACAAAAGTAGAATTAAGCGCATTGTTTTAGGAAAATATGAAATAAAAAACCCAACGGTCTCTTTTTTAGATTCGACTTCAACACTTTTTGCAAGAAGATTTAAAAAGAGAAATGGCAGTATTGGTGGCAATATTTTAAGGAGATTTAAGGTTTGGATTGATTACCCGAACAAAAAAATTACATTGAAAAAGAATGGTTCTTTTAGAGGAGGGTTTGAGTATAATATGAGTGGTATTGACGTTGTATATAGCGGTAAAGTATTGATTAGAGAAAAAGAAAAGCCTCAATTTATCGATTCATATTCTAGAGGTGATTCTAAAACGAATACAAATAATATATTAAGCTTAGTTTCAAGTTATACGTATCGATTCAGACCTTCATTTAGAGTTAAGCATGTTTCACCAAATTCTCCAGGAGATAAAGCAGGGATTAAAGAAAAGGATATTATATTAAGTATTAATGGAACCGAAGCACATGAATTAACGTTGCAAGAATTGCTTAATAAATTTCAAGGTGGAGATAATAGAAAGATAAGAATGAAGATTAAAAGAAGAGGACAACCAATGAGATTCAAATTTAGATTGGTAAAAAAAATTTAATAATTTTCTAACAGCCCTTTTTCTTTTATAAGACTGGATTTCTTTTTTACGACAACACCTTTAATTCGCAACTTCTTTATAGGCAGTTTCGCATTTGATAAAATGGTGATTTGTTTTATAAATCCACCAATTTTTGAAGTGTCATAAGCAACGTCAATAGTTCCTTTTTCACCAGGCATAATAGGTCTTTCAGGTTTTTTAGGCACGGTACAATTACAAGAGGTTTTTACCGCTGTTATAATGATTGGACTGTTGCCGGTATTTGTGAATTCAAAGACCCTATTTCCATTCGAATACTGTTCAATTCTACCGTAGTCAATCAACTCTTTTACAAACTTAAACTCCGGTTTTGTAGTGCTAGAATTTTGTCCAGAAACAATGTAAGTGATGTTAACTAAAAAAAGGAACAGAATATAGTTCTTCATGTTGAATGTATTTTAGGTAAAAGTAGTATTTTTGCTCTTTATATTTCAAAAATTAAGCCAAACAATGGATATCCCGTCTAAATATATTGCAACAAGTGTAGAGAATAAATGGTACGACTACTGGATGAAGCATGATTATTTTCATTCAACACCAGATGAAAGAGAGCCTTATACAATTGTAATTCCGCCACCAAACGTAACAGGAGTGTTGCATATGGGACATATGTTGAACAATACAATTCAAGATGTATTGATTCGTAGAGCTCGTTTACAAGGTAAAAATGCGTGTTGGGTTCCTGGAACTGATCATGCATCTATTGCTACAGAAGCAAAAGTTGTTGCCAAGTTAAAAGAGCAAGGAATTGATAAAAACGATTTAACTAGAGAAGAGTTTTTAGCACATGCTTGGGAATGGAAACATGAATATGGTGGCATTATTTTAGAGCAATTGAAAAAATTAGGTTGTTCTTGTGATTGGGAAAGAACCTCGTTTACTATGGATCCAGATATGTCTGAAGCAGTAGTGAAGGTTTTTGTTGATTTATATAATAAAGGATTGATTTACCGTGGTTATAGAATGGTAAATTGGGATCCAGAAGCAAAGACTACGTTATCTGACGAAGAAGTAATTCATGTTGAAAAACAAGGAAATTTATATTATTTAGAATATAAAATTGAAGGATCTGATGATACATTAACAATTGCTACCACACGTCCAGAAACTATTTTTGGGGATACGGCAATTTGTATCAATCCTAATGATGAACGTTTTACGCACTTAAAAGGAAAGAAAGCAATTGTTCCTATCTGTAATCGTGTAATTCCGATTATTGAAGATGAATATGTAGATATTGAATTCGGAACAGGATGTTTAAAAGTAACTCCAGCACATGATGTAAACGATAAGGTTTTAGGAGATAAACATAAGTTAGAAGTAATTGATATATTTAATGATGATGCATCGTTAAATTCTTTTGGATTGCAGTACGAAGGAAAAGACAGATTTGTAGCGCGTAAAGAAGTTGTAAAAGAATTAGAAGAAAAAGGGATTTTAATAAAAACAGAATCTCATTTAAATAAAGTTGGTACTTCTGAAAGAACCAAAGCGGTGATTGAGCCAAGATTATCTGATCAATGGTTCTTGAAAATGGAAGATTTGGCAAAACCTGCAATCGAAGCTGTTTTAGGGGAAGATGCAGAGATCAATTTATATCCAAAGAAATTCGAAAACACCTATCGTCATTGGATGGAAAATATTCGTGATTGGAATATTTCTCGTCAATTAATGTGGGGACAACAAATTCCGGCATTTTTCTATGGTGATGGAAAAGAAGATTTTGTAGTAGCAGAAACAAGAGAAGAAGCATTTGAGTTGGCAAAAAAGAAACTAAGTGTCTCTTCGAGCGCAGTCGAGAAGTCTTTATCTATAGATGACTTAAGACAAGAAACTGATGTGGTTGATACATGGTTTTCTGCTTGGTTATGGCCAATGAACGTATTTGATGGACTTCGAAATCCAGAAAATGAAGAGATTCAATATTACTATCCAACAAACGATTTAGTTACAGGTCCAGATATCTTATTTTTCTGGGTAGCTCGTATGATTGTTGCTGGATATGAATTTAAAGATAAAAAACCATTTAACAATGTGTATTTGACAGGTTTGGTACGTGATAAACAACGTAGAAAGATGTCGAAATCATTAGGGAATTCTCCTGATGCATTGAAGTTGATAGAAGAATATGGAGCTGACGGAGTTAGAGTAGGGTTACTATTAAGTTCTGCTGCAGGAAACGATTTAATGTTTGACGAAAGCTTATGTCAACAAGGAAAAGGTTTTTCAAATAAAATTTGGAATGCATTCAGACTTGTAAATGGTTGGGAAATTGATGCATCAGCAAAACAAACTGATGTTGCTAAAATTGCGATAGATTGGTATGATGCTAAGTTTCAAACAGTTTTAGCAGAAATTGAAGATCATTTTTCTAAATATAGATTGTCTGATGCTTTGATGGCTATTTACAAGTTAGTTTGGGATGATTTTGCTTCTTGGTTCTTAGAAATGGTAAAGCCAGAATTTGGGTTACCAATTGATAAGAAAACATATGATGCAGTAATTGCTGCATTTGAAAACAACTTGAAGTTGTTGCACCCATTTATGCCATTTTTAACAGAAGAAATTTGGCAATTTATTTCAGAGAGAACTCCAGAAGAAGCTTTAATTGTTTCGACTTGGCCAGAAGCTAAAGATATAGATACACAAATAATAGTAGATTTTTCTACTACTGCAGATGTAGTATCTGGAATTAGAACCATCAGAAAAGAGAAGAACATTTCTTTTAAAGAAGCAGTTGAATTGTTTGTTGTGAATCATGATAACTCAACAATAGAATTAGATGCTGTAATTAAAAAGTTGACAAACACTGGAACCATTACCTATGTTTCAGAAAAAGTAGAAGGCGCTTCGTTTAGAGTGAAATCTAATGAATATTTTGTACCTGTTTCTGTAGAAGATATAGATGTTGAAGCTGAAACAGAAAAACTGAATGCAGAATTAAAAAGAGCAGAAGGGTTCTTATTCGGAATTACAAAAAAATTGTCTAATGAGCGTTTTGTAAACAATGCGCCAGAAAATGTATTGGAATTAGAACGTAAAAAAGAAGCCGATACGTTGGCTAAGATTGAAACAATAAAAAATAGTTTAGCAAGTTTAAAATAAATTGTCGGTTCGAGCGCAGTCGATAACGAATTAACATCTCGACTGCCGCTTTATGAGACAACATAAAAATGCTCCCAACTGGGAGCTTTTTTTATACTACATGATTTTTTATACTTTATGATTTTTCCAATATTGCATTAAAATAAAGGAGCAAATTACAGAAGAAGCAA
>JBLFXB010000018.1:0-28305 GCA_047611925.1 Polaribacter sp. | reverse complement strand
AAGAGCACAAAAAAGGAACTTTTCCTACGAAGACGTTTACAGAAGAAGAATTTGAAGAGGTAACAGATTTGTTTGCTGGGTTGCCAGATACTTTAGAAGAAGATTTTAATGAAGGAATTTTCGAAAATTATACTACGTATGAAACGAGTGCAGGATTTGTAATAGATTCTTTTGAAGCGGCCGTTAATTTCAATAATTATCATGAAGGAATTCATTTTGGAATTATATTAGCACTTAAAAAATTAGTGTAATCAGTACTAGTTTCTGTAGATTATTAATTAAAATAATATTGAATGAAATTCAATACAAAAACAATTCACGGAGGACAAACGCATGATCCTTCAACTGGTGCTGTAATGTCGCCAATATATCAAACATCAACATACGCTCAATCTAGTCCTGGTCAACACAAAGGATATGAATATTCAAGGGCAGCAAACCCCACAAGAGCAGCATTAGAAAATGCATTTGCTTCTATAGAGAATGGAACACATGGTTTCGCTTTTTCATCTGGTTTATCAGCGATTGATTCTGTTTTAAGAACATTAAACCCTGGTGATGAAGTTATTGCTGGAGACGATTTGTATGGTGGAACGTATAGAATGTTTACAAAAATATTTCAAAAATATGGACTGAAATTTTCTTTTGTTGATATGAACGATATTTCAAACGTAACCAATGCAATAAACGAAAAAACAAAATTGATTTGGGTAGAAACCCCAACCAATCCGTTGATGAAAATTGCTGATATTAAAGAAATAACAACAGCAGTGAACGCTGTAAATACTGCTATTTTGATTGCTGTAGATAATACATTTGCTACGCCATATTTGCAACGTCCGTTAGATTTAGGAGCTGATATTGTAATGCATTCAGCAACTAAATATTTAGGAGGACATTCTGATTTGGTGATGGGCGCTTTAATGGTAAAAGATGCTAAACTAGCAGAAGAACTCCATTTTATTCAGTTTGCTGCTGGTGCAATTGCAGGCCCAATGGATTCTTTCTTAGCATTAAGAGGTGTAAAAACATTACATATTAGAATGCAACGTCATTGTGAGAACGGAAAAGCAATTACAGCGTATTTGGTTGCTCATCCAAAAGTGAAAGAAGTGTATTATCCGGGACTGGAAAGTCACCCAAATTACGAAGTTGCTAAAAAGCAAATGGATGATTTTGGAGGAATGGTTTCTTTTAAATTAAAAGATGAAAGTAAACAAGCAGCATTTACATTTTTAGAAAATACAAAAGTATTTGCGTTAGCAGAATCTCTTGGTGGAGTAGAAAGTTTGGTGAATCACCCAGTAACAATGTCACATGCGAGTATTCCTGAGTCAGAACGGTTAAAAATTGGAATTACAGATTCTTTGATACGATTAAGTGTTGGAATTGAAGACATCAACGATTTATTAGAAGATGTCAAACAAGCTTTAGAGAAATAAACATAAAAAAGCCGATGCAATTGCATCGGCTTTTTTATGTTTTATAGTGTGAGTTGATTTTTTTTAATCCTCCTTAAAAGTTAAGGTGGTAAATAATACCTACTTGTAAATGAATTATCCATTCATTATACTTATTTGAGCTATGTTGTGATTGTAGGCCGTCTATAGCATCTGAGAAAAAAAATTGTGAATTAAAATTGACTGCTACATCATATTTTTCAGATAATTTGTATCGTGTACCAGCACCTAGTGAAAAAGAGAGTGCAGTGTCACTACCAATAGCTACTTCTCCGTCAGCTCTATATTTTTCAGGTAAAACAGTCATGTCACTTCTCCAATCTCCTAATGTAGAGTTAAGAGTATTTGTGTAAAAAGAGAATGCAAAACCTACACTTACATAAGGATTCCATTTTATATCAGAATAAGGAAACATAAAATCTTTTAAATCTTTGAAGTAATATTCTCCATGCACAGCAATATTGCTTATTGTAGCTGTTCCGGTCATCGCTTTTAATTTCTGTGCCTCCGGGCTGGTTCCTAATGTGTATTTACCTAGGTTTTCAAAGGTGTTTTTAGATAGAAAATTAAATTCTGATTTCACCATTAGATGGTTAGCTATACCTTTTTTTGAGTTCCACCGATTATTAACATTAAAAAAATGGAGGTAATGAACTAGGCTAATAGAAAGACCATTAATTGCATAGAGGTCAAAGAAGCCTTCTTTTTTTGCATAATCATTTTGTATAGTCGATGGGCCAATAAACACACCAACATCATGAGTTAGATGCTGTGCTTTGGTTGAATAAACTATCAATAATAAAAACAATATTTTAAGGGGGGTTCTCAAATTTTTTGTATTACGTGAGTAAATATATTAAATTTAAGGTAAATAGAATAATTAATTTATTGTAAAAGTTTCTAAAGGTAAGTCCCAGTTAGATCTAATATTAAAAATTGTTGAATGATAAATTACTTTTTCGGGTTGTATTTTTTTTAGATAACTCCCTGTATCCCACTTTAAATTTTTATTAGAATCAATGATTGCTCTAATGATATACTTTCCTGGTGCTAATAATTTAAAGCTCACCGTGTTATTGTTCGTAACAATAACTCTTTCTATTCGTTTTTTATTTTGTTCTGAAAGTAATTCTATAATAACCTGAGAAGTAGGTTTTTTAGTTATTTTTAAAGTAATACTACCATAATCTTCAGGTTCTTTTGTCTTGAAATTATAATTTAAAGTATCGTTTTGTGTTTCAAAAACATCAGTTAAGGCTTTTGGTAATAATTTTAAATGATAGCTTTGGTTGTGTTTTTTGTTAAATAGAAATTTAATTTGATTCGTTTTTTGATGAATCAAATGATTAAAAGGGACATTAACAGAATCTTTATCAATAAATGAAATCTGTGAAAGATCAATATGTGTAACAGGGTTGTTGCTTGTTAAGGTTAATGTATCTCTTAAATCTAAAGTTCTTGATACATTTGAATTAATTTTTAATGAATCAGTAATTTTGCTTCTAAGAAAAACAGTTAGTGTATCTACGAGTTTATCTTTCGAAACTTTAAAAACCAAGGAGTCATTTTTAATAGCTGTATGCCAATAATTTAAGGTGTCTTTTTCTGGTTCTAATTTCAGGATACTTTTAAAGTTATTAGGGACATTTGACAGCAATTCAATTTTTATATTATTGCCATTCCCTTCAAAACCAAATTGTAATTTTCCTTTATTTATTTGTTTTGGTCTGATAAACTTAAACGGACCAAATTCTTCAAAAAGAACAATAGGTTCAGTAATAACACTGTCTTTTGGAAGCTCAATAATTCGTGTATAAAAACCTATTTTGTCTTCTTTTGGATTAAATAAATAATTATTAGAAACATCTTTCAAGGCAATTAATAAGTATTTTCCTTTTTCAATATTTGTAATATCAAACAATGTAGAATCTATAGTGTTTGCAACATAATTAGGCTTTTTCTTGTATATAATTGAATCAGTAAAAGTGGAGTCTACTTTATATAATAAGACATTAATGTTTTTATCAAATCCTTTTTGATATGCATCTTTAACACTTCCTTTAGTTGTTAAAGAATCAATATATGCTCCTGTAGAAAATACGTATTTAAAACTTTTTAATTTATTCCCTTCGTTGTTATCCTCAATGCTGTTTCCAAAATTAAAAGTATATGTTGTGTTTTCTTTTAATGTGTCAGTCAACTTAATGGTTATGTCTTTACTAGGAGATCCTTGTGGGGTTATTGCTGGTAAGAATTTTAATGGTGGAGAAATTATTAATTGCTGATTAATGTTTTTTAACGTTATGTATTCATTAAAAGAAATTTTAATTTTTTTGGATGAAAAATTAGTGCTTTTGTAAGGCGGGTTAGCAGTTATCATTAAAGGAGCAATGCTATCTTTTAATCCTCCGGTAGGTCTTCCTTTTCTAGCGCAATTACTTGTTAAAAGAATAATAAGTACAACCGAAAATATGACTTTAAAAAAATGTTTCAACACGTTTTATTTTGATGCAAAATAACGATTTTTTTGCCGCAATATGTTTAATTTGTTTGTTAATTTATTCTGTATACGCCATTGTTACGATGCTAATTTTTATATTTTCAGTTTTTAATAATTCTGTACAGCAAGCTTCTAAAGTTGCACCAGTTGTAATAACATCATCAATTAACAGAATATGTTTATTTTTAAAAGCTTCTATATTTACTAAGTTAAACTTCGTTTCATTATTGCTAAACCGTTCAAAACGTTGTTTAAACGTTTGAGTTTTGGAGGCAGAGGTTCTTATTAAAATAGAAGGAGTGTAAGTAGATTTTAATTGTTTAGCTAATTTCTCGCCAAAAGTTGTTAACTGATTATAGCCTCTTTGTTTTAACTTTTTTTTGTGGAGGGGAACAGGAACGATGTGGTCGATGTCATCAAATTCATTTGATTCTTTTAAAATATTTCCAAACCAATCACCAATAAAATTTCCAACTTCTTGATTGCCTTTATATTTTAAAGCATGAATTAATTCTTTTGTTTTCCCTTCCTTTCTATAGAACAAAAATGAAATTGCTTTTTCAATAGGAATTCTACCTAGAAAAGCATTTTTAATTTTATTGTCTTTAAAGTTTTTGTAACAAATTATAGGTAAATCATGTCTACATTGTGTACAGGTTAATTTTTCGAATGTTAATAATTGTATATTACAAATAATACATATCTTCGGAAAAAAGAGATGTAATACATTTAAGAAGTATTTCATTTTCTGAGCTTTTTTAAGTTAAGATACTAAAAAACAAATACGTGAATAAGAGAATCGATTTTTTTAAGGTAGCGGTAAAGAATTTAAAAACGGCTGGAACTATTGCTCCGAGTTCAAGGTTTTTAGCACGAAAAATGTTAAAAAAAATAGATTTCTCTTCTTCTAAAGTACTGGTTGAATTAGGTCCTGGAAATGGAGCGATTACATATCAAATACTAGAAAAAATAGCACCAACAGCACATTTAATATGTTTTGAAGTGAATGATGAATTTTATAAACACTTAAAAAAAATACAGCATCCGCAATTAACCGTTCTTAAAGCATCCGCTGAACATATTCAAGAGGAATTGGAAAAGTTAGGACATTCTAAAGCGTGTCATATTGTTTCTAGCTTGCCTCTAAGTATACTACCAACACTAATTTCTCATGCTATTCTAGAAAACTCTTTGCAAACGTTAGGTGAAAATGGAACTTTTGTTCAGTATCAATATAGTTTAACATACTACAAGTATTTGAAATCGGTTTTTAAAGATGAGATCTCCCTTGATTTTGAAATGTTAAACTTTCCGCCAGCTTTTGTATATCGTTGTAAAAAACTGAATTAATTTTACTTGCTAACTTTTTAGATTGATGTATCTTTGTCTCCATTATGGCAAAACAAGAAGATCAGTTTAAGAAAGTAGTATCACACGCAAAAGAATATGGTTATGTATTTCAATCTAGTGAAATTTATGACGGATTAAGCGCTGTGTATGATTACGCTCAAAATGGAGTTGAGTTAAAGAAAAATATTAGAGAGTATTGGTGGAAAGCAATGGTGCAAATGCACGAAAACATTGTTGGAATAGACGCGGCTATTTTAATGCACCCAACAACATGGAAAGCTTCTGGCCACGTAGATGCTTTTAATGATCCTTTAATTGACAATAAAGATTCTAAAAAACGCTACAGAGCTGATGTTTTAATAGAAGATTTTTGTTTAAAAATCGAAGGAAAGATTGATAAAGAGGTTGCTAAGGCTGAAAAACGATTTGGTGAAACATTCAATAAAGAAGAATTTGTTGCAACTAACGGACGTGTTTTAGGGTATCAAGAAAAAATAAAAACAATTTTATCTAGAATGGGGTCTTCTTTAGAAAAAGAAGATTTAGCAGATGTAAAATTGTTAATAGAAGAATTAGAGATTTCTGATCCTTTAACAGGTTCTAAAAACTGGACAGAGGTAAAGCAATTTAACTTAATGTTTGGAACACAAATAGGTGCTTCTGCAGAAAGTTCTACACAAGTATATTTAAGACCAGAAACTGCTCAAGGTATTTTCGTAAATTTCTTAAACGTGCAAAAAACTGGACGAATGAAAATTCCGTTTGGTATTGCACAAACTGGTAAAGCATTTAGAAATGAAATTGTTGCAAGACAGTTTATTTTTAGAATGCGTGAATTTGAGCAAATGGAAATGCAATTTTTTGTAAAACCAGGCACTCAAAAAGAATGGTACGAAAACTGGAAGAAAACGAGAATGAAGTGGCATTTGTCTTTAGGAATGGGCGCAGAGAATTACCGTTTCCATGATCATGATAAATTGGCGCATTATGCAGATGCAGCAGCAGATATTGAATTTAAATTTCCATTTGGGTTTAAAGAATTAGAAGGAATTCATTCAAGAACAGACTTTGATTTAAAAGCGCACGAAAAATTTTCTGGAAAGAAATTACAATACTTCGATCACGAAGAAAATAAAAGCTACTCACCATATGTCGTAGAAACGTCTATAGGTTTAGATAGAATGTTCTTAGCAGTGTTTTCAAATGCTTTACAAGAAGAAGCACTAGAAAACGGTACGACAAGAACTGTATTGAAATTGCCATCTGTTTTAGCACCTTTTAAAGCGGCGGTTTTACCGTTGGTAAAGAAAGATGGTTTGCCAGAAGTAGCACGTGAGATATTAAATGACTTAAAATGGGATTTTAATGTGTTTTACGATGAAAAAGATGCTGTTGGTAAACGATATAGAAGACAAGATGCAAACGGAACTCCTTTTTGTATTACTGTAGATCATCAAACGTTAGAAGACAATACAGTTACTATAAGACATAGAGACACAATGGCTCAAAATCGTGTAGCAATTTCTGAATTAAAAGAGATTATAAAAGCAGAAGTTGATGTGAAAACATGGTTACAAAAAATGTAAACACATTGTGTTGTTTTTTACAAAATAAATATAAAAAAACCACATCAAATAGATGTGGTTTTTTTATATTTATTTTGTCAAGTAAAAAGTAGCGTTAAAACCTCCAACCAACATTTACGCCAACTCTAGGAACAACAGCTGGAGCGTTATCATTAAATAAATTTCTTCCAGCTCCTGCAAATATATCAATAGTCATTCCTCCTTTTTCAGAAATGTATTTGGTACCTACAGCAACTCCTAAAGCACCATCAGTATAATCTTCATAAGTACTTGCTCCAATCGTAGCTACTTCATTTTCTCCAAAATTCAAGCTAAAAAAACCTTCTCCAAAGAAGTTCCATTGGCTATCTGCTGTAAAGTAATGACGGAAAAATGGTGTAATAGCACGTTTCTCATTATATCTGAAATCTGCGTTATTTTTTTCAAAATTGATCAAACCAGAAACACCAAAAGAAGATTGCTCATCTATATATCGTTCATAGGTGATTGTAATTGTCTTTAATGCCAAGGCGTCAAAAATATCTAATTTAATTTCTTGTTGTGCTTGTGTAAAAGAGGCTGTAATTACAGCAATTGTAAATAAAAGCTTTTTCATTTTTCTTGGTTTAAGTATACTGGTTTTTAAAAGCAACAATTATGCTAAAGTGTAAATTTACAATAAATTCTTGTACTTTATTAAAATCGATACCCTAAAGAAATACCAGCTCTCCCAACAATACTGCCGCTCGAATAATTGGTAGAATTGTTTATAAGGTTTCTCCCTAACCCTAAATAAATTTCAGCAACAAACCCGTTTTCGGTAACAAATTTACCACCAGTACTAATACCAATAGCAAAATTATTTGAATATTTAGTAGATGTAGTATAATCATCATAAGAGTAATTATACAAACGACTAACATCTTTAGATCTATTGAACATTCCAAACCCTTCAACAAAAAAACCTTTTGCATATCCTTTAGAGAAATAACGTCTGTAATATGGTGTTAAAGAAAACGTTTTATAATTATCTAAAAATGTGTCAGAGTTAAAACTAATCAAGGTTCCAATACCAAAAGAAGATTCTTTATCTATTAAATACTCATAAGAAATATCAACCCATTCAAAAGCAATAAGACTAAGACCGTTTATTTTTACTTCATGTTTTTTTTGCGCTTCTTCTGTAATTGCGTTATTCTCTTGTGCAAAAGAGATAGCAGAGAGCATTAATAAGAGTAGTAGTACTGTTTTTTCATCGTATTTTTTCAAGTATAGTGGTTTTATTAGCAATAAGCATACCTAAGTGCGAATGTACTCTAAAATTTAAATAATTCAGATGTAAAATCCCCTAAAAATCAGCTCTTAATTGTACAGATCCGGTGTGAATTGTAGATGAATTTTCGCTTTTTCTACCTAGATAATTCACATTTACATGTATAAAAGAATTTATTTTTTGCTGAAAGATGAATGACCAGGTATAGTTTTTTCCGGGGTGTAATCCTTCTAGCATTTGGTAGGCTACAGGGCTATTTCTATTTCCAGTAAAATCATTAAAAAATAAATTAAATTCAGTTCTTAGTAAAGAGTTTTTTTTAGATTTATAATAATATGATGTCCCTACTTTTTGTTGTTGTAACGTTTCTAAACTAGTGGTGGTGTTTTTTTTATTTTTAAAATTATATAAGAATGAAAATTGATGATTTTTGCTGTATTCAAAAGTGAATTTTGGAGCGATCTCAAAAGCATCTATTTGATAGTTTTGATTGGTGAAGTTTTCGGTATTTACAGACTCTTTAGAAGCAGTTGAAGTAAAATCAAATAACCAGAATTTACATAGTTTATGTAAGAATTCTAATTGATGTAACGTAGTGTTGAATTCTTGAGATCCTATGGAGTATAAATGTTTGTTTTTAGAAGTTGCGTAAGTGAAAATGAAACTATAGTTCTGTAAATTTCTATTTAGAAACAAACTATTTCTAAGGCTAAAATTTAATCCTAATAATTTAGATTCGTCAATATCAAAAGGATTCAAGTTAAACGTATTTTTGCTTCTTTCTTGTTCGTTATTTATAGAGAAGTTTGTTTGATTGTAGAAATGAGAAATTACATTTTTTATTCCTTTTTTAGTTGACCATTGTGATGGATTTATTGTGAATACTTGCGTTAATTTTGCACGTTGTGTATTTATGAAATTCAAGTTTGGTAATGCCACACGTAAATAGGCTGCTTGGTCTTTATAAATAGCAATTTCAAATTCGTTGAACTCTTTAATTCCGTTGTTATTGTAGTCTATCCACGTATAATATCCTTGTCCGGGTTCTGTTTCAATATATAGATATTCTTGTCTAGGAATATTGCCAGAAGAGGTTTCGTAAATGGTATGTATATTGATGAAATTGTTGAATAATTTTTGGCGATATGTTATCCTAGAATTTAAGGCTTTTACGTTGTCTAAAAATGTGTTATTTGTAATTCTGTAGTTTGCAAAAACGGATAAATTAGTTATTGAATTTTGAATAAGCCTACTATTAATATAAAAGGTTTTTCTACTGTTAATTTTTGTGAAAGCATTGTTTCTAATGCTATCATTTTCTCTGTAATTAAACCCTATTTTAGAATGTACTTTTGTACTGTCTCCCAGTCCAACATATATTTCATATTCTTTAAATCGATGACTTAGGTTTGTGAATTTTTGAGACGTTTTTAATTTCTTCTCATTCGTTTCTGTATGTATAAATCCGCCAATCCAAACTGAATTTAAGGAGTGTTCAATTTTTCCTTTTGCTCTAAAAAAAGTATTGCTTTCCATCGGTGTGGTGTTCTTTAATAAACTGATGTTGGCACTTAGAATCGTCTTTTTTAGTTGAACTTCACTTTTAAAATCATGTTTAATTCCGCTGTAGTTAGCTGCGTAACTCATAAGGTTTATACCGTAATCATAAGACGACTTTTTATTGTTTAGTTTAAAGAGTAGGTTAAATAAATTCCGGTTTCCAGTAAGATTGATAATATTCCAATCTCGGTTAAATTCTACATTTGTAAAACGTTGTTCTGTGGCGAAATTTTGATGCACATATTCATATCCTAAATCTGTAGAAAATTTCCAGTCAGAATCTATAAATAGTTGTTTCCAGTTTACTTTTGTTGCTGCTCCACTATTTTGAGAATCATCAATACTAGAAAACAAATTAGCATCATTATTGCTAATTGCGATTTCTCCAAACACACTTGTTTTTTTAGATGTGTATGTAGAATTAAACGCCATTACTTGATATTTTGATGGAGCAACCAATCGAATAATTGGATTGTAATTCCCTAAATTAACTCCTGCATATATGTAAATATTACCAATTGCAATCGTTCTATCTAAACTATAATCTCCTTTGTTTACTCCAATAAACGTAAAAGCTACATTGTATAGTTCGTCATTTTTGTCAGTAGAATACTCAAAGGTTTCAGTGCTTCCAACGAGTTGTTTTTTATATAATATTCTACTATCAGAATATACATCTTCATACGCGCTGTTAGAAAACATTTTAGAAAAGTCATTTCCAGCATTGGCTAAGATTTGTTTCTGAGTATTGGTTAAGTTTTGTTGAATAGGTTGGTTTTTAGCATCGTTTTCATTGTAGAAATATCCATTTACTTCCAAATTATCAGTTTTGTAATTTGCCTCTTCATAGGTAATAAAACGTGTGTAATTAGTGTCTGAAAACTGATATTCTAAGTGAAAACGCATATCATTAGTTACAGGAAATGTGGTGCTAAATATAATTTCTGAAGTGTTGTAATCAATCGTGTAATCTTTGTCTTTACCACGGTTTAACAATCTGCCATTTATATATAGAAATTCACTGTCAGCAACAATAATAATAAAGGTTTCGTTATTCACACCAATAATTTTATAAGGTCCTTGATTTCCTTCTTTACCAATAAAATCATACGCTCCAAATTTACCTCTTACTATAGCACCAGAAGCTACAGCATTAAAGCTGTCTGATATTTTTGCTTCTACTTCTAAACCAGATACCTTTTTAGTAAAAGGCATAAAGTAACTGGTTGTGTTTTTAAGGTCTAAATCCCCAGCTTTAACACGCCATTTTTTATGCTCAAACTCAATAAATATTCGGTCAAAATCTGTTATGTTTTGCGAGTATCCATTGTTCTGTAACGGAATATTGGTGTCAAAAATATTCGCTTTTATAGTTACGTCTTTAGAAAGGTTTCCTTTAATCGTTAAATCTAAAGAGGAGTTTACAACGGAGTTTTGATTGTTTCCAATTGTTACCCCACGTGTAATATTTCCTTTGGTTTCTAGTTCGTTAAAAAAGAGGGTTCTCTTTGTGTTTTTGTTGGTAGTTAAGCTATATAGTTTTTGAGTGTTTTTTGTATCTGGAACAATTATTTTTTCATCAATTTGTTTATAAACCTTGGTAACAAAATCGGGAAATATAAAATACTCAACAGTTATTGATTTGTGCTTTTTAGAATTGATAATTAGTTGCGCTTTTATAAAATCAATTTTATATTCTGATGAAGAAATGACTTTTTTGTCAGCGTTAAGAACTTTGAATTTTTGAGAATTGATATTAACGGTATCAATTAGAATAGTATCTTTTACAACTTCAAATTTTTTAGAACGAAATTCTTTAGACTTAATCTGTGCATTTACAGTTAACCCTAAAAAAAGACAACAAAAAAAAAGGATTCTTTTAATCATACATTACAAACGTACTAATTGTAAAAATAGTTTAAAATAAGGATTGTTGTTTTACCGGGTTTTCGTGTGCTAGTAACCATTTTTTTCTCCACAAACCACCTGCGTAACCAGTTAATGATCCGTCAGAACCAATTACTCGATGACACGGAATTACAATCCAAATAGGGTTTTTCCCGTTTGCAGAAGCAACAGCTCTAATGGCTTTTACATCCCCAATTGCTTTTGTTTGCTCTAAGTATGTTCTTACTTTATTAAAGGGGATATTCAATAACTCTTTCCAAACTTTTTGCTGAAATTCAGTTCCTTGCGGATTTAGTTTTAAATCAAAACAGGTTCTTGTTCCGGCAAAATATTCTTCTAATTGTATAACACAATCCTGTAAACACGTTGGAACTTCTTTTGGTATGTTCAGTCTTTCTACTTCGCTTAAGATAGACGCTGTCGAAGCGTCATCCAATATAGAAATAGATTGAATGCCATTTTCATCTCCAACAATTTCTGTTGTTCCAATAGGTGATTTGTAATATGTTGTTTGTTGGTTAGACACCAAAAATATCTTTAGAGTTTTGAGTTGTAATTTCAGCAATTTCATGGAAAGTTAACTCATAAATTATAGCTAATTTTTCTACTACTTGTGTAATGTAACTGCTTTCATTACGTTTTCCTCTGTATGGAGTCGGTGCTAAATAAGGAGAATCTGTTTCTAAGACAATGTGTTTGATGTCTATTTTTGCAAGAAACTTGTCAATTTTCCCATTTTTAAAAGTGGCAACACCACCAATTCCTAATTTCATGTTGTAAGAGATCGCTTTTTGTGCTTGCTCTAAAGTACCCGTAAAGCAATGAAAAATTCCGAATAAGTCTTCGCTTTTTTCTGATTCTAGAACTTCAAAAATTTCATCAAATGCATCTCTACAATGAATTACAATCGGAAGTTTTTTTCCTTTTGCCCATTGAATTTGGGTTCTGAAAACTTCTTGTTGCTGCGGTAAAAATGTCTTATCCCAATACAAATCGATTCCGATTTCTCCAATAGCAATAAAATCTCTTTTATCAATCCATTCTTTAACGTGCGCTAGTTCTTCTTTGTAGTTTTCTTTTACAGAAGTTGGATGCAAACCCATCATTAAAAATACATCCTCTTTAAAATTATTTTCTAAAAGGAACATACTATCTGTATAAGAACTATCAATAGCGGGAATAAAAAAACGAGTGACTCCAGCGTCTTTAGCTCGTTGAATCATTTCGGCTCTGTCTTCATCAAATTGTTCAGAGTATAAATGTGTATGTGTATCGGTAATCATTAAAAATGTATTTTAGCAAACACAAAAGTAGGGTTAAATGACAAGTCTTAAAAAAGTATTACAAAAAAAGAAATACATTCAAATAAAGCTTAAAAAAACAGCTACAAATCATTTAGAGATAAAAGCAAAAATAAATGACGTTAAAGGGCGATTTATTTTAGATACTGGAGCTTCTAATTCTTGTGTGGGAATTGATTTGATTGACTATTTTAAATTACATGCAGAAGAGTCAGAGACAAAAGCAGCTGGAGCTGGAGCAACTGATATGGAAACACTGAAGTCTGAAAACAATTTATTGGAAATTGGAAAATGGAAAAAAGACTCTTGTAACTTGGTATTATTTGATTTAACACATGTAAACACAGCCTTAAAGCAACATAATGTAAAAGAAGTTCATGGCATTATTGGCGCTGATGTTTTAGAAAAGAGTAAAGCAATTATAGATTATAGAAAGATGGTTTTATATTTAAGGAAACCTAAAAAGAATAGAGAAAAGAAAGTTGACCACGTTCCTTTCTAGACAAAAAAGCCATCACAATTGTGATGGCTTTTTTGTTAAAATTTACATAAATTAATTATTTGCTTCAGGTTTTTTTTAATGCCGAGTAGCCTAATTCTATTGGTAATTCGATATGCTTTTAGATGAAATGCCTCTGTAATTATTTGTAGCTGATGTAACAAATAATTTTATATCTCGTCTTTCTTATATAACCATTAACCGTAAAAACATGAAATCATTTGCAAGCCCACGAGTCATTGAAAGAGGAATTTTAACTTCTGCCTATAAAGAAGAAATTAAATATAGCATTATAGAAATGAGACGTAAATCTTTGTCTCAAATTAAATCTTCAATCGTAAACAGTCATGACAAACTTCAAAGTCAAACCGGAACTGCTTTACAAGTATCACTTTTTGCCATTGCCTTGGTAGTTATCCTAATTTAGAAATAAAAAAAAACTCATTTAGGACTGAAATAAATTCAACATAAATGAGTTTTTGTATGATTTTAAGATCGAGAGGTTAACGCAATGCTTCTTTAATTCTTCTAATCGCTTCTTGCAATTGCTCTACAGAGGCAGCATACGACATTCGAATACAATTTGGAGCGCCAAATGCATCACCAGTTACCGTTGCAACATTTGCTTCCTCTAGTAACAACATAGAGAAATCATCAGCTGTTTTTATTTTTTTTCCTTTGATTGTCTTTCCGAAGAAAGCAGAAATATCTGGAAACACGTAAAAGGCTCCGTCTGGAATATTTAATTTGAACCCTTCAATTTGGCCAAGTAAATCTAACACCATATCTCTTCTGGTTTTAAATTCATCTACCATAAATTGAATTTTAGAAACAGGTGCTAAAACAGCAGTAATTGCAGCTCTTTGAGCAATACAGTTTGTTCCAGAAGTAATCTGTCCTTGCATTTTAGTACACGCTTTAGCAATCCATTCGGGTGCTCCAATATATCCTATTCTCCAACCTGTCATAGCAAATGCTTTTGCCAATCCGTTAACAGTAATAGTTCTATCGTACATGTTTTCTATCGCAGCAAAACTAAATATTTTTTTACCGTAGTTTATGTGTTCGTAAATTTCATCAGATAAAATGAAAATTTTAGGATGCTTTTCTAAAACCGCTGCCAATGCTCTGTATTCAGTTTCGCTATACATACTTCCGCTAGGGTTGTTAGGCGAATTGAAAAAGATCATTTTTGTTTTTGGTGTAATTGCTGCTTCTAATTGTGCTGGTGTAATTTTGAAATCGTCATCTATAGAAGACGGAATTTCAACAAACTTCGCTTCACATAAAATAGCAATTGCAGAGTAGCTTACCCAATAAGGTGCAGGTAATAATACTTCATCTCCTGGGTTTAACAATACTTGTGCAATATTTGCAATAGATTGTTTTGCTCCTGTTGATACAACTACTTGGTTCGGTTTGTAATCAAGATTATTATCGCGTTTAAATTTTACACAAATTGCTTCTTTCAATTCTACATACCCATCAACTGGTGTATACGAACTGTAATTTTGATTGATGGCCTCAATCGCAGCATCTTTAATGAAATCCGGAGTGCTAAAATCTGGTTCACCCAAGCTTAAGCTGATAATGTCTTTACCCGCTAACTTTAATTCTCTAGCTTTTGCAGCCATTGCCAACGTTTGTGAAACGGGCAGACTGTTAATTCTGTCTGATAATAAATTTGACATGATTTTGGTTGTGTATGGTTGTTTGTTGTTATGCTATTTCAGGTTGTTTACCTAAATTACCTAAATGCTTAAAGTGCTCAATAACCGCTTTACGCATTGTTTTGTATTCGTTATAAGGTAAATTAAATTCTTTGGCAGTATCTTTTACAATCTTTGCCAGTTTAGCATAATGCACATGTGAGATATGTGGAAAAATATGGTGTTCTACCTGATGATTTAATCCACCAGTATAAAAATTAACCATCCAATTGCTAGGTGCAAAATTAGAGGTCGTGTATAATTGGTGCACCGCCCAAGTATGCTCTAAATTACCATCTTTATCTGGAATTGGCATTTTTGTATTTGGTACAATATGCGCCAATTGAAAAACCAAACTTAAAATCATTCCGGCTGTATAATGCATCACAAAGAATCCAATCAATATTTTCCACCAAGCTATGTCTAATACCAAAAGAGGTAACACAATCCATAGTGAATAGTAGACAACTTTAGAAATGATCAACTTTGTCCATTCTATTTTAGGGTTTGGAAACTTACCATACGAAAGTTTACGTTTTAAATAAATGTGCATTTGTTTAACATCTGTAGTAATTGCCCAGTTGATTGTTAATAATCCATATAAAAAAATGGAGTAGAATTTTTGAAATTTATGAACCGGGAACCATTTAGAGTGTTGCGAAAAACGAATAATTCTTCCGGCATCAATATCTTCATCATGATCTTTTACATTTGTAAATGTATGGTGTAACACATTGTGTTGTACTTTCCAATTGTATACATTTCCAGCTAAAATGTAAATGCTACTTCCCATTAGTTTGTTTACCCAATTTCTGCTAGAAAAAGAATCGTGATTGCTATCGTGCATAACATTCATTCCAACACCAGCCATTCCAATTCCAGTTACAACCATTAATAATCCCATTAACCATTGTGGCATAGAGACTGTTAGGATTAAAATAAACGGAACTAAAAACATTGAAAACATAAGAATTGCTTTCGTGTATAATTTCCAGTTACCTGTTCTTTTTAGGTTGTTGTCTTTAAAATACGTGTTCACACGTTTGTTCAACGTTCTAAAAAACTTAGCTTTATCTATTCTCGAAAATTGTATAGTTTTCATATATGTTTCTTAATAAGATGCAAAAATATGGTTTTTGTTCTTTCTTTATATGATAAACGTCAGTTTTTGTTATGAATTGTTTGTAAACAATTAACTATTTTTGCACTTTATTACTTATTTATGGAAATTATACAAAAATACTTTACAGATATAACTGAAACACAAATTGAGCAATTTGCTAAATTACAAGAGTTATACAAAGATTGGAACTTGAAAATCAACGTGGTTTCACGCAAGGATATAGACGAGTTGTACTTACGTCATGTATTGCATTCTTTAGGGATTGCAAAAGTGATACAATTTAAACCAGGTTCTAAAGTGATGGATGTTGGTACTGGTGGCGGTTTCCCAGGAATTCCATTAGCTATCTTATTTCCAGAAACGCAGTTTCATTTGGTAGATAGTATTGGTAAAAAGATAAAAGTAGTCAACGAAGTTGTAGCAGGTTTAGGATTGCTAAATGTAAAAACTACAAATGGCAGGGCTGAAGAAATAAAAGATCAATATGACTTTATTGTAAGTAGAGCCGTTGCACATATGGAAACCTTTGTGCGTTGGACTAAAGGTAGAGTTGCTAAAAAACAAAACCACGATTTAAAAAACGGAATTCTGTACTTAAAAGGTGGTGATTTGTCTGAAGAGCTAGAAAAATATACATCTGCTACTATTTATGATTTACCCAACTATTTTGAAGAAGACTTTTTTGAAACTAAAAAAGTGGTGCATTTGGGAATGAAGTTTAAAGCATAAGATACCTTAAGAAAAGGATTTAAAAATTAAACTAAAAACGATTCTCAGGATTTGACGATCCTTAATTATGTTTAATGTTTCTAATAAATGTATTGGTTTTCTTAGGTGGTATATAATAGACTCTTACGCTTCGGATATATTTTACTGAATCAGTTTCAAAGATGCTTTGTTTTTATTAATTACAAAAAGGCATGACCATATAACCCACCAAGCATCTGCTATAAAAGTGATTTTCTGCAGAAAAGGAAGGTAGTAGATTCCGATTTTTGTCTCAAAAATAAAAAACACTATAATACTCAAAACATAACAGAGATAAGCCAATTGTTTCAGGCCTTTGTTTTTGAAATGTCGGAGTTCTATAAAGAATGGGATCAATGCAATTGCACCCAAAACTCCCGTGATAGTTACTATTAAATCATGATACTCTGTATACATAAAAATGAATACAGTCATAGATGCTATTCCAAAAGAAGCAATCAATATTGTGTTGCGGTTTTTCACAGAGAATATCTTCGGTAGGGTGTAGAAGAAGAATATCATAGTGAAACTCAGAATCAAATGTGAAATGATTGCCATGAATCTAGCTTCATTTATGATTCCGCTTTCAGTGATAGGATTCATCGTGTCGCATAAGAAATTGTGATAAAAGCTATACCCATTAGCGTGCGGGTAATTAGCAGATCCACCAGGATATGCAGAGGCAGCAAATATAAATGCTATGATATATAGCCCCAAGCCGAATATCGGAAAATAGGGGATGTATTTTGTGTTTAACTTGTTTACGTCTTCCAATGCTTTTTTTTTATTGTTATGAGTGTAAAAGTCTTGCGTTTTGACAAGAATTGGAGCTGTTATTTGTCTGCTTTAAACGCATCCGTAATCGGGTTTTGCTTACTCGCTTGCTGCCAATAGACATTAATAATCCACCAGCGATTGTTGTCATATAGCATTTGAATGCTATTTATCCCAGTCATAAAAGGGGTGGTTTTGCCCAAATGATTATACGCCTCATACGTAGTAAAAACCTGTGCGATATTTCCCAATTTATGCACAGAACGTGCTACTTCTTTTTCAAAAAAACCATTATCAACTAACCACTTTCCAGAAGTGTTTATATACTCTTGTGGAGACATAAAACGTGCAACATGTACTCCTTCTTTGTTGGTTCCAGTCGGAATTAGTTTCGCTTCTGGTGCAAACAGATAGTTAAATAATTCCCAATCTCTAGCTTCTCCTTTTTCGCCAGAAATAACCGCATATAAAGTTTTAATTGTACTGTCTAAGGTTTTTACTTTTGAAGCATACGTGTTTGATTGTGCCGAGGTATTTATACTTACAGACACCAGTAATGTAAAAAGAATACAATTGAGTTTTTTCATGATTCTAATATATAAAAAAAATCCCCAAAACGATAAAGTCTCGAGGATTCTGATTTTTTAATTTCCTTTTGTTGGTCGAGGAAATTTTGGACGCGTTATGTTCTTTTTGCCTTTCAATTGAGACAATAATTCTTTAACTGCTCTTTCTAATTGAGGATCATTTCCTAATTCTAGTGCTTTTGCATTTTGTCTTACAGCAATATCTGGAGCAACTCCTTTGTTCTCCGCAACCCAAGTATTTGTTGCTGGATCAAAAACTGCATTGTCAGGTGCTGTTAAAGAGCCGCCATCAATCAATCTATAATGTGTAGAAGATTTTACCAATCCACCCCAAGTGGTCGCTCCAATAAGTAAACCAGCTTTTTGCTGTCTAAATACCCAAGGGAAAAAATCTCCACCAGAACCAGCAAGTTCATTTATCAATAATACTTTTGGACCCATAATTCCTGCAGGCAAACGCATTGGTTTTCCATTTGGCACTTCATTGGTTAAAGCAGCTCTTGGTTTACGTGTCATTAAATCTACCATATAGTCATCTAACAATCCACCGCCATTAAAACGTTCGTCAATTACAGCGCCTTCTTTGTCTTGTTGCGCAAAGAAATATCTATTAAAAGAAACAAATCCAGGTCCGCCAGTATTTGGCACCCAAATATATCCTAGTCTTCCACCAGAAAGTTTGTCTACCTTTCTTCTGTTGTCTTCTACCCAAGTTCTTTGGCGTAAAGAATTTTCGCTTCTAATTGGTTTTACAACTTCTTTCCAAGCGCCTTCAAAAGAGGGTTTTGTATTTATGTGGAGTGTGGTTTGTTTTCCTGATGTACCATCTAAATATTTATAAATGTTGTCTTTGTCAGTAATTTCTTCATTATTGATTCCTACTAAATAATGTCCAGCTTTAATTTTCATTCCAGGTTGATCTAAAGGACCATTCAATCCTGGATTCCAGGCTTCTGAAGTGTAAATTCTTTTGAATTGCCATTTTCCTTGTCTAGCTATAAAATCTGCGCCTAACAATCCGCCTTTTGCTCTGTCAACAGTAGGGAAGTCTCCACCACGAACAAAACTATGTCCAACGGATAATTCTCCATTTACTTGATCTAAAATATAGTTTAAGTCTGCTCTATGTTTTACAAAAGGCACTAGCGGAGCGTAACGTTTGTAAACTTTATTCCAATCTCTACCGTGCATTCCTGGATCATAAAAATAATCACGTTCGTAACGCCAAGCTTCTTCAAAAATCTGATTCCATTCACTAATTCTATTTAGCTTCATGTTAAAGTCAAGCTTCAAGCTTTTAGCACTTTTTGCATTTGAACCGGCAGTTTTAACTACTTTCCAATTTCTACCAGCTCTTGCAATCATATGTTTTCCGTTTGGAGAAACTCCATACACACGCAGTTTTTTTCCAAACTCTTTTGCCTCTAACTTTTTCAAATCAAACTTATGAACTGTTGATCCTTCAGAAATAAACATAAAACCACTAGGTCCAGCAACGATACTTCTATAGTTTCCTTTTAAAGGCAATGCCATTATTCTACGAGCAATGCCGTCAAAATCAATGACTACTTTTTTGTCTTTTTTATCATCAGGTTTCTTTTTGGCATCTTTCTTTTTATCGTCTTTTTTACTTTTCTTGTCTTTTGTTTTTTCTTTTTTCACCTCTTCTTCATCACTTTTAAGTTTAAAAGGAGAAGCGTCTTTTTTTACTAAATTGATTACATAAGCAGCATACTTTGGTTTTGCAGTCATTGAGCTTGTATTTGCCCAGCCAGAACGCAAAGCCACATCTGTACTTGCTAAAAAGTACAAATGTTTGTGGTCTAAATCCCAAGCAGGAGAAAATGAATCTGCAAAGGAATCTGTAATTGTCATCGTTTTATTTGAAGCTACAGACCACACTTTAATTTGTTTTAGGCTATTGCTACCAGATTTAGTGTAAGCTAACCAATTAGAGTCTGGAGACCAGGTAATACCCATGCGTCCACGTTCTAAGTTGTGTCCAGCATTGTCAATAGTTTGGATCGTTTTTCCTTTTAAATTCACAATTCTAATACGTGTATCATCATCTACAAAAGCAATGTGTTTTCCGTCTGGAGACCATGTTGGTTCCCATGCCATTTTAGAAACTCCAATTGAAATTATTTCTGTTTTAGCAGTGCCATCTTGATTCGTTAAATGCAATGCATATCCTTTTCCGTTCGCGTCAGAAAACCAAGCAATTTTATCTCCTTTTGGAGACCAAATTGGAGCTCTATCTGCTGTTCCAGAACTTTGTGTAATATTTCTTGAATCTCCAAACTCTACTGGAGTTGTAAAGATATCACCACGAGAAGCCATCACAACTCTTTTTCCGTTTGGTGAAATACTTGCGTAAACTACTCGAGAATTCACATTTTCCCATTTCGTTGCTGTCCAAGGAAAATCTCCTTTAACAATTGTTTTTAAACGTTTTGTTCTGTTTGTGTTAATATCCAAGGTGTGCAAATACCCTGCTTGTTCAAAAACGATGGTATTCTTATGTCCGTTTAAATATTTAACAGCAGTCCCTTTAAATTTGGTGACCTGTTTTAGTGCTTTGGTTGCAGTGTTGTAAGACCAAATGTTTGAAGTGTGCGTTCTATCCGATAAAAAATAGACCTTCTTTCCCATCCAAACAGGTTGCTTGTCTGTAGTTTTGTTATTTGGCAATAATGTTTCAGTCAAGGTTTTTAAATCGATAATTATTAACGGTGTGTTTTGTCCACCACGATAATCTCTCCATTCTTCATCCCAACGTCTCATTTTATCGATTACCAATTGTTTTCCGTTAGAAGAATACGATCCAGAAGTTGCCCATTGCTCAAATAATTTTGTAGCTGGACCTCCATTTACAGAGACCGTATAAAGTCTATTGAAACTGCTCGGAGCAGTGTTTCTATTAGAAGCAAACAATACGTTTTTCCCATCGTTTGTCCATCCTCTAGCAACGTCGGCACTCGTATGCCAAGTTAATCTTTTAGCTTCACCACCAGTAATTGAAACAATATATACTGCAGAAGAGCCAGACCTATTTGATGTAAATGCGACCCATTTTCCGTTTGGAGATAAATGAGGGTAGCTTTCTACGGCTGCTGTACTTGTCAATCTAGTTGTAAGATCACTAGAGATGTTGGTTGTCCAAATATCTCCACCATAGGCAAAAGCAACTTGGTTTCCATTAATGGTTGGTTGTCTTAATAATCTTGTTTCCTGTGCTGAAATTACAATTGTTGTAAGCAACAATGCAAAAAAGACAATACTTTTTAAAATTGATTTCATAGGTTAGGTTTATTGTTTGATTTTTTCTGAGGTGTTGTTTAAGAGAACAGGTTGACCAAAACCTAATTCATTTAAACGATCTAATTGAGATGCTGCATCACCAACAAATAACCAAATCATCTTGTTCGGGTTGATGTGTTTCTTAGCTAATTCTTGAATTTTTTCAATACTCATTTCGTTTACAATTTTCTCTCTGTCTTTAACGTAATCTGCACTTAAATTGTAATTGCTAATGTTTTGTAGCATATTTAATTTTGCACGCATGGTTTCAAAGTTTCTTGCATTACTTTTAATTAAGAAACCTTTTGTAGTTGCTAAATCTTTTTCTGAAAAATTGGTTGGATAGTCTGTAATTATTTTTTTAACCAGTTGAGCAGATTCTAAGGTAACGTTAGTTCTAACTCTACTAGAAATTGTAAATGCTCCAGCTGCTTTAGATCCTGAAAAACGAGAACCAATACCATAGGTATATCCTTTTCCTTCTCTTAATTCTTGTGTTAATTGAGAAGCAAATCCACCACCACCAAGAATGTAGTTCATAACAGTCGCAGGATAATAATCTGCATCTGTAACAGCTAAAGCAGGTGCTCCAAAACGAATTACCGATTGTTTTGCTTTTGGCACATCGTAGAAGTAGACCTTTGGTTTGTTTGGTGCTTTTGGTGTTTTATAGACCGGAATAGTAACTTCTTTTGCAGCCCATTTAGAATTTAGATTTTCTAATGATGCCAATGCTTTTTCTTTATCAATATCACCTACAATATGCATTTTAGCAACTGAAGGAGAAATGTAATTTGAATAAAATGATTTTAAATCATCCAAAGCAATTTTATCCATAGAAGCAATAGTTCCTAGTGTATTTTTAGAACGGATATTATCTTTTCCATAAATCAATTCATTGTATACATTTTGAGCAATAGCAGTTGGACTTGCCTCTTGTTGACGTAAATTACCAACTACAGCTTTTTTAATCAATTCAAATTCGGTTGCATCCCAACGAGGCTCTAATAACATTTCTTCTACTAAGGCTAATGTTTTAGTATAGTTTTTAGCCAATGTGTTACCGCTTATAGTAATGCTTTCTTTAGATGCAGAAATTCTTATAGAAGCACCTAGTTCTTGAATAGCTTCTTGTAATTGAGCAACTGTTTTGTTTTTAGTTCCTCTATTTAGTAAACGAGCGGTTAAGTTAGCTACACCTAATTTGTCCATTTTTTCTAATAACTGACCTCCATCAATAACTAAATTGAAACGTACTAAAGGAACTTCGTTGTTTTCGATTCCAAATACTTTAATTCCGCTAGCTAACACTGAGTTATAAACACTTGGTACATTTAAAACAGGAGCAGTTCCATAAGGAGGCTCGATTGATCTGTCAAAAGTAGAAGGTGTTTTTGTGTATTTTGCAGCTTCCTTAGGGTCAAACTTCTCTTCAGCTCCTTGAACTATTTTCTCTTCTTTTATGATGGCTTCTTTTGATCCTTTAAGCGCTAGCTTAGCCATTCCTTTCGGTACAAAGCTAGTTGCAACAAAGTTTTTCCCTTTAATGTAGTTATTGTAAACGCGCATTACATCGTCTTTGGTAACCTCTAATGTTAGCCCAATTTGTTTATTGATAAAGCTAGGGTTGCCTGCATATGTGTTATAAGAAGCTAAGGTTGTTCCTTTGCTTAAGACACTTGATAATCTATTGTAAAACTGCGTTTCTTGTCCTGCTTTAATTCGTTTTAAATCTTTTTCAGGAATTCCGTTTTCTTCAAACTTTTTAAAAGCTTCGTGTATTCCATCATTGATTTTATTTAAGTCAACGTTCTTAAATCCGCGAACACTTAATTGAATTTGACCTGCTACCTCTGAAGTATAACTTCCCATTGATGTTGAAGAGGTTAGTTTTAAATCATCCACTAAAACCTTACTTAATGGAGCGTTTTTTCCGCTTGATAAATACTGAGTTAATATATTTATAGCATAGGTGTCTTTATTATATAATTCTACTGTTGGCCAAGCCAGTGTTACCATTGGTAATCTTGCAAAGTTATCTTCAAAATATAAAAATTTTGATTCACTTAAAAATCCCGCTCTTTTTTCTAAAGGCGTAATTTCTTCTCCTCTTGGAATTTCATTAAAATATTTTTCTACCCATTCTTTTGCTTGTACAGGATCAAAATCTCCAGATAAGACTAAAGTTGAATTATTAGGAAGGTACCATTTTTTAAAAAATGTTTTTACATCATCTAAAGTTGCATTCTGTAAATCTTCTAAAGAACCAATTACTTGCCAATTATATGGATGATCTTTTGGATATAAATTTCTGTCAATAATTTGTTGATTAAATCCGTACGGACGATTATCTACACTTTGTCTTTTTTCGTTTTTTACAACTTGTTTTTCTTTTGCTAACACAGGATCTGTAACTGTGTTTATAAACCAACCTAATTTATCTGCTTCTGCCCAAATCATTTTTTCTAAGGCATCATTTGGGACCGTTTGCAAATAGTTTGTTCTGTCTCTAGAAGTAGAACCATTTGCTCCTGAACCACCAATTCTTGCACTCATTTTATCCAATCCACCTTTTCCAAGGTTTTCTGATTCCAGGAATAATAAGTGTTCAAATAAATGTGCAAAACCAGTTCTTCCTGCAATTTCTCTTCCAGAACCTACATGTGCCATTAACTCAACAGCAACTACAGGGTCTGATTTATCTATGTGCAATACAACTTGTAACCCATTTTTCAATTCAAATTTTTCGAAAGGAACATTTAAGGCGGTTTCTTTTTCTTTTTTATCTGTGTTGCAGGCAACTAGTGAGATTGCAAAGGCAACAAATAGAATTTTTTTAATCATTATTTTGGTTGTTTTTGAGTGTTTTTTTTGCTGACGATAAATATACAAAATATTGAAACTCAATACTGTTAAAGAAATGATAGGATTTTGTGATAGCAAAAAAAAGCCTCATCTAATAGATGAGGCTTTTAAATAAAATATTCTTTTAATTCTTATCCTAAGTAAGAATATTTGTAATCTGTAGGTGTTACAAATGTTTCTTTGATCATTCTTACAGAAGTCCAACGTAACAAATTTTGAGCAGATCCTGCTTTGTCATTTGTTCCAGAAGACCTAGCGCCTCCAAAAGGTTGTTGTCCTACAACAGCTCCTGTTGGTTTATCGTTGATATAGAAGTTTCCAGCAGCATTTTCTAATGTTTTAGAAGCTTTCTCAACAATGTATCTATCTGTAGAGAAAATAGCACCTGTTAAGGCATATTCTGTAGATTCATCCACTAATTTTAATGAAGCTTCCCATTCAGCATCTTCGTAAACGTAGATTGTCATAACTGGGCCGAATAATTCTGTACACATTGTTTTGTACATTGGGTCTTTTGCAACAATTACAGTTGGCTCAATAAAGTATCCAACAGATTTATCGTGACCACCACCAATAATAACATCTGCATCAGTATCTGTTTTAGCAGCATCTAAGAAACTTGCAATTTTATCAAAAGAACCTTCGTGAATTACTGCATTTACATAGTTTGATGGATCTTCTGGAGAGCCCATTTTTATTTCACTTGCTTGTGCAATTAAATGCCCTTTTACTTCTTCCCACATTGATGCAGGAATAAAAGCACGTGATGATGCAGAACATTTTTGTCCCTGATATTCAAAAGTACCTCTTGTAATTCCTGTTGCAACTTGTAAAGCATTTGCAGAATTATGTGCCCAGATAAAATCTTTTCCACCTGTTTCTCCAACAATTCTTGGGTATGTTTTATAGTTGTGGATATTGTTTCCGATTTGTTTCCATAAATTTTTGAAAACATGTGTAGATCCAGTAAAGTGCAATCCAGAGAAATCTGGAGAAGCTAATACTGTATCAGTAATCATTACTGGATCACCATAAACAACGTTTATTACGCCGTCAGGTAAACCTGCTTCTTTAAATAAATCTACAATTACTTGTGCAGAATATGCTTGATGATCAGAAGGTTTCCAAACAACAACATTCCCCATTAAAGCTGGTGCAGCAACTAAATTAGCAGCAATAGAAGTAAAGTTAAATGGTGTAATTGCATATACAAATCCTTCTAAAGGTCTATACTCAACTCTGTTCCAGATTCCTGGTGCAGATGCTGGCTGATCTTTAAAGATATCAGTCATATATTGTACGTTAAAACGGAAAAAGTCAATCATCTCACAAGATGCATCTATTTCGGCTTGGTGTACATTTTTAGATTGTGCTATCATTGTAGCAGCGTTCATTCTTGCTCTGTAAGGTCCTGCTAATAATTCAGCAGCCTTTAAGAAAATAGAAGCTCTTTCCATCCAACTTACGCTAGACCAAGCTTCTCTTGCTGCTAAAGCAGTAGAAATTGCAGTATCTACATGAGATTTTTCTGCGGTATGATATTGCCCAACAACATGTTTATGATCATGTGGAGGTGTAATTTTTCTGGTGTTACCAGTTCTTACTTCTTCACCATTAATGTGCATTGGCACATCAATATTGCTATTAAACATTGCTTTGTAAGTTGCTAAAAGCTCTTCTCTTTCTGGAGATCCTGGTGCGTAGCCTTTAACTGGCTCATTTACTGCTTCTGGAACTTTAAAAAAACCTCTTCCCATTTTAGTATATTGTTTATTAAATTAGATTTAATTTTGAAGCACAAAGTTAGGTTTAATTTTAGGAACAATACAGGGAGTTTGACTTCTTATTTACCAAAAAACAAGAGAATATGTGTACGGTAACCTATTTACCATTAGGTAATAACGATTTTATTTTAACATCAAATAGAGATGAGCAGCCAAGTAGAGAAACAATACCCCCACAAGAATATGTAGAAGATGGTGTTGTATTGACTTACCCTAAAGATGTATTGGCAGGCGGAACTTGGATCGGTTTGAGTTCAAAAAACAGATTGGTTTGCCTACTAAATGGAGGTTTTGAATCTTATGAGCGGGAGTCTTCTTATAAAATGAGCAGAGGAGTTATTGTGAAATCGATTTTAAAATCTGATGATTTTGAAAGTTATGTTGATGATTTTGATTTTATAGGGATTGAACCTTTTACGATTGTGTTGGTTGATTGGAATGCTAGTTTGAAAACCTATGAATTGGTTTGGGATGGGAAGCAAAAACACTTTGCTGAATTGAAGCAAGAACCCAAAATATGGTCATCTTCCACTTTATATACTAAAGAAGAAAAAGAACTTAGAAAAGAATGGTTTACAGAATGGTTAGAAAACCAAGAAAACTACACACAAAGTGAAATCTTGAAATTTCATCACAATTCAGAAATTGGAACACCTGAAGTTTCACCAAAGATGAAACGTTGGTATGTGGAAACCGTGAGTGTGACTTTTGTTGAGAAAAGCCATGAATCTATTGCTATGAATTACCAGAATTTTGTTTAATACATAATAAATGTAATTGCCATGATAATCATAGCTCCAGTTGTAGATACAATGAAAAAAGAGAAATTAATCAAAATAAATTTCAAAAAAGTTTTGAAGCGCCCTTGCTGATAAAATTTTCTCATAGCCAAAAACAAATAAATTGTAAAGAGCAGTAGAAAGATACCGGTCATATAATCTTTAGGCTTAAAATAATAGATTAAGTAAAAGATTATTGAAAGTAAAAAAAACACAGTCTGCGTATGAAAGACAAACACTAGATGCTCTACATATGTGTATTTTCTTCGGATGTAAAATAGTTTTAAAAACAAGGTAAATAACGGTAAGAAAACAAACAAGGAAATTGATGTATAAGAAATCATTTGTTTTTGAAAATCTTGCCATTTACCATTGTCTCCAACAATCGCATTTACAGCCTTTACTCTGCTGTATAAAAAACGATTGAAAAAAGTATGTTCAACATTTAGGCTGTCAAGAGCGTCTTCGATTTCTACTTTTGGATGTTTTTTTTGAAATGAATAGAACTTAGCAAAATCTGGAATAATGCTAATTTGCATGCTGTCGTTAGAACGTGTATTGTTCTTTATTGTGTCTAGTTTTAAAGCAGGAATTGCTTTTAGTAATTTTTCTCTGTCTGTTGAATCTACATTCTTTAAAGCCATGTTTAAATTTGTAGTAAACTTAGCAGTTGCTGGTTTGAGTTTTGGTGTTACACTATCAATTTGGTCATTAATTGTAGGTGTTTTATCTGTGTTTCCTTTTCTAAATTGATTAAATTTATCATAGCTTTCTGTAGCTCCAACTATAAGGAAGAACAAAACTGAGATGGTTAAATAAAAGCGAAAAGGATTGGCGTAACGTTGTCTTTTTCCATCAATATAATCTCGAGAAACTTTTCCTGGCTTGGTTAATAAAGGGATAAAGGTTGTCCAGAATTTTGAGTCCCAAGAAATAAAGCCATTAAACACTTCGTGAACAAAGCTAACAAAAGTGATCTTAGGATTTTTATTTGCTTGTCCGCATTCAGGGCAAAATTTTTCATTTCCAAAAAATGGATGTTTGCAATTATAGCATTCAGAAGCTTCAGCTTTTACAAGTTTTTTGCTTTTTCTTCTTAGTTTCAGTTTCATTAGTTAAGTGATGCTGTGCTAGTTAGTTGAAAAGTTGGTATGGTTACTTTAAATTTTTTCTTCGTTTCTAAATTGATCATTGTAAAACGGCCTTTCATAGAGCCCGTTG
>JBLFXB010000017.1:0-28495 GCA_047611925.1 Polaribacter sp. | reverse complement strand
TCAATTTCTTTGGGACGATTATAAACAGGAACAATTATGGAGAAGTTTAATTTCAATCTATACGGAGTTTTTAAATTCGATTTTTGCTAATGTAAACAAAAAATGCAAATCGCTTCGATTTGCATTTTTTGTTTCGTTGATATCATTTAATACCCTAAAACTAGACGACTACTTCTGCCTCTAATTGTTTTGTGATTCCATTCCATAATTCTATCCGTTTCTGCAATGATTCTTTGGCATAAAAGAGTACTTCTTCCCATTTTTGATCATCATTACCACATAGTTCTTCTATCATTTTTAATGACAAAGGTCCATGTTCATCACCATCTAATTCTATGTGTCTGTTTAAATAGTAGCTTAATTTAGTATAGTCTTTGTTATCTTCATTTTTAGATTTTTTTACAATTTCTAAAAACATATCCGGAATTATATCTTCTCTACCAAAGGTAAAACAAGAGGCAATAACATGTGTTTTGTTTGTTTTGATTACTTGAAATGTGAATTTCACAAATTCAACAGCTTCTTTTGGAAGATCTAAAAGACAAAGAGCCTCTTCTACTTCTTTACCTGCTCTTATAGCTGATATAAACGTAGAGATTTGACTCGTACTTGCGCCAATTTGATTCATTGCATCTAAGTACATATTAAAATGACTCTTTGGCACTCCCAACTCGTTCAAATCACTTTCCTCTCCATGCACAATTTCATTAATAAACCTTGCCAAAACAGGATTTTCACTAGGAAGCCAAGGCAAACTAACGCAAGTCAATTTTTGTTGTAAGGCTTTTAAAAGGGACATGAAATCCCATACAGCAAATACATGAGACTCCATAAACAACTGCACATCCGTTATTCCCTGCAGAGAATTATAGAGTTTGTGGTTTGTTAATGCTTCTCTAAACGGTTTTAATTCTACTTCTAAAGTATCTATTCTATTCATTAATATCAGTTAAAAGATATAAAACCCCAAATCAAATCGATTTTCATTTTTACATCAAATTGTTCTATTCTATTCTTCAGTAAATTTATCCATCACTGAGTCACTCACTCCCATATTAGAAAAACCTCCATCATGAAATAAGTTTTGCAGCGTTACTTTCTTCGTTAAATCAGAAAACATAGAAATGGTATAATCTGCACAATCTGCAGCAGTAGCATTTCCTAATGGAGACATTTCATCTGCATATTTGATAAATCCATCAAACCCTTTTACGCCACTTCCAGCAGTAGTTGGAGTTGGTGATTGAGAAATGGTATTAACCCGTACTTTTTGATCACGTCCAAAGAAATACCCAAAACTTCGCGCAATGCTCTCTAAATATGCTTTATTATCTGCCATATCATTATAATCTGGAAACACACGTTGTGATGCCATATATGTTAACGCAACAATACTTCCCCATTCGTTCATGGCTTTTTTGTTGTATAACACATTCATTACTTTATGAAATGAAACTGCAGAAACATCCCAACCTTTGGTTGTGAATTCGTATTTAGAATCTGTATAATGACGCCCTTTACGCACGTTTACAGACATTCCGATTGAATGTAACACGAAATCAATTTTTCCACCTAAGATCTCCACAGATTTCTCAACCAAGTTGGTTAAGTCTTCCATAGAAGTAGCATCTGCAGGAATAATTTGAGAACCCGTTTTTTCTGCCAATGCATTCAATTCACCCATTCTCATCGCGATAGGTGCATTTGTCAACACAAATTCGGCTCCTTCTTCATGTGCTCTTTCTGCAACTTTCCAAGCAATAGAATGCTCGTTTAAGGCTCCAAAAATGATTCCTTTTTTTCCTTTTAATAAGTTGTACATAATTTTATAAATATTCGTTTTATATATAGTTCTCGACTGCTCTCGAACTGACATCTCAATCTTGTTTCTTGTTCCTTAATTTAGAAGTTCTTTCGCATGCATCATTGCCGAATCTGAAATGTCTTTTCCGCTTAACATTTCTGCAATTTCTACAATACGTTCGTCTTCAGATAATTGTTTTAAGTTTGTGGTGGTAACACCATTTACTTCTTCTTTATACACTTTATAATGTTGATTTCCTTTTGCTGCAATTTGTGGTAAATGCGTGATGGTAATCACCTGCATATTTTCTGACATTTGCTGCATGATAGCAGCTATTTTATTTGAAACTTCTCCAGAAACTCCGGTATCAATTTCATCAAATAAAATAGTTGGTAGTTGGGTGTTTTCTGATAATACTTTTTTAACAGACAACATAATTCTAGACAATTCTCCTCCAGAAGCAACTTTTTTTAATTCACCAAAGCTTCCTCCTTTGTTTGCTGAGAATAAGAAATCCAAACTATCTTTTCCGTTTGTATGATAATTTTCTGTTGCAGTGATCGTAATTAAAAAACGCGCATTTGGCATTCCTAATTCTGATAATAAATATTCTAATTGCTTTTGTAACTTCGGAATCACCTTTGTTCTTCCTATCGAAATCATATCAGCAACAGTATCTAACTTTTCAGAAACTTCATCAATTTTAGCCTGTTTCTGACTGATGATTTCTTCTGCATTTTCTACTTGTCCAACTTTTTCATCTAAATCTTCTTGAATTGCCAATAACTCTGGAACCGTATTTACAGAATGTTTCTTTTGCAAGTTGTAAATCAATTGCAAACGATCATTTAGTTCTTCCAATTCATTTGGATTAGAATCTACATTTTCAGAGGCCTTTTCTAATTCAGAAATAATATCATCAAATTCTATCTTAACGCTTGTAATTCTGTTAGAAATTTCTTCATATCCTTTAGAGAATGGCGCAATTTTTTGCAAACTATTTTGAATAGAATTTAGCGAATTTTGAATTCCAACCTCATCATTAATTCCCAATGCCAATGCCTCAGATAAGCTCAATTTAATATCTTCTACATTATTCAGCTTTTCAATTCGTTCTTCTAAATCAGCTTGCTCATCTTCTTTAAGTTGTGCTTCAATCAATTCATTATATAAATGCAGATTGTAATCATATTGTTGATTCGCTTCACGCTGTTTCACTTGCAAAGCGTCCATTTCGTTTCTAAAAATGTTCAATTGCTTTAAACCTCTTCGGTAAGAAGCAATCTTTGGCTCATTCTTGGCCAATGCATCCAAAATTATAAATTGAAAACTAGCATCAGACAATTGCATGGTTTGGTGCTGCGAATGCACATCAATCAGTTTAGATTTCAATTGATTTAATACAGACAATGTAACTGGCGTGTCATTTACAAATGCGCGTGATTTACCAGAAGGTAAAATCTCTCTTCTAATAATCGTATTTGATTCGTAGTCTAAATCTAGCGAATCAAAAAAAGAATCTAAATTGTAATTGGCAATAGATAACTGCGCTTCTACAATGCATTTTTTAGAAGTATCTTTTAAAGAATTTGTATCTGCTCTATTTCCCAACACCAATCCTAATGCGCCTAATAAAATAGATTTACCAGCACCGGTTTCTCCAGTAATAATTGACAATCCCGAAGAAAAATCAATAGTTAACTGGTTGATTAAAGCGTAATTCTGTATGGAAAGTGATTTCAGCAAATTGACTAATTTTAAAAGATAAAATTAGTGATTTTTTAGCACTTATCAATTAATAATAATTATGTCTTTTTTAAAAAAATTTCTTTTTAACGAGAAAATAATAGATAAGAACTAAATCTAGAGTAGTGTTTATTTTTACAAATTAGAAAATGAAAAATAATAGCCTTAAAAGTAAGAACTTTATTAGAGTTAGGTGTTATTTTATAAGTTAAAGAAAGTTACTTATTAGGTTGTGATGAATAAAGTAAGTGCTATTTAATTTTTTGCCACTTTTTGTTATTTGTAGGAGAAATTCTTTGCAATACTGTTTTCAACATTGAAGTATCTCCTGCTTTGGGTCCATCAGAAAAAACTGCAGCAATTTCGTCTGCTTTAGAATCAAAGAAAAACCGAAGTAAAAAATTACCTATTACTTTATTGTGTAACTTTTCTAGTTGCAAAAGAGCATTTGAGATGTTGCTTTTCGCTTTCTTCTTATCTCTAAAAAACTCATCCATACCTTGTCTATGATAAGAATACATACTGTTTTTAAACCCTTTAAGTTTGGCAGAAGTTAAATTATCTATTAAAGAAAACCGATTTTGTTTTCCTACTTGGTCATTCCAACCTAAACCACCACTCTGTTGCGCTAACAATAGCACTTCTTTCGCTTTCTTATAGTGATCATCTCCTCCATTTAATTTAAACGTATCAGCATCAACTCCTAAAACAACATATACATAATAGACAATTGTAGAGATTAAATTCGATTCGAAATTAGTTTCGTTATAATTTAATGGTTGAAACTCATCGTATTTAAAATTAAAATTGGTGTCGTTAATATTTACTATTGGAGTGGTATATGAAGAACCATAAATGGGTCTTGCTGCTTGCACCTGAATACTCGCTTCAAAACGATTTGAGCCAGCTTGCTTACTTATGTTAATTGTAAAAGCACAATTAATTTTTTCTTGGGGTTTGTAGCTTTTATTTGTCCATTGAGTTTGATTGATAAACTCGGTCAAAGAAGTTTGTAATGTGGTATATACTTGTTTATTGGAACCAGATATTCGATCTGAATTGACCGTCACTAAACCATTCAATTCTTGCGCACTTAGTGTAAGTGTGAAACAAAAAATAATAAGTAATTGTATAAATTTACGCATCAATTCTTTTTAAAACCTCGTTCAATATATCTACTGCTACTTCCGATTTTGATTTTAAATCAAACGGAACTTGATTCATTTTGGAATCAATAATAGTTATTTTATTTGTATTCGTTGCAAAACCAGCACCTGCATCTTGTAAAGAATTTAAGACAATCATGTCTAGGTTTTTACGTTGCAATTTTCTGGTTGCATTTTCAATTTCGTTGTTTGTTTCTAATGCAAAACCTACTAAAAATTGCTGTTTTTTTATAGCTCCTAATGATGCTAAAATATCTTTTGTTGGCGCTAACATTATTTCTAACGTTGCTTCTGTCTTCTTTATTTTCTGAGAAGCAGTGTTTTTTGGTTTATAATCTGCAACAGCTGCAGAAAGTATTGCAATATCTGATTTCTTATAATACTGATGTGCGGCTTGGTACATTTCTTCTGCCGAAGTTACATCTACTCTCTTTATAAATGAATGTTGAATTTGTTGGTTTGAGGGTCCAGAAATTAATACAACTTCTGCGCCTAAGTTTGCAGCAGTTTTCGCAATTTCGAATCCCATTTTCCCTGAAGAATGATTTCCTATAAAACGAACAGGATCTATTGCTTCATAAGTCGGTCCAGCAGTAATCAACACTTTCTTACCTCTTAAAGGCAATTTAGAATGCTCATCATTTTCTATAAAAGAAACAATATCTTCTGGTTCTGCCATTCTTCCTTCTCCAACCAATCCGCTTGCTAATTCACCGCTAGTAGCCGGAATTAAGAGATTACCAAAGCTTTGTAATGTCTCTAATGTTATTTTTGTTGATGGATGTTGATACATGTCTAAATCCATTGCAGGTGCAAAGTAGACTGGACATTTAGCTGATAAATACGTTGCTAAAACTAAATTATCACACGTCCCATTTGCCATTTTAGACATCGTGTTTGCTGTTGCAGGAGCAACTAACATCAGATCTGCCCAAAGTCCTAAATCGACGTGATTATTCCACAGTTCATTTTCATCTTCTTTCTCATAAAAGGTAGAGGAGACAGGATTTTTTGAAAGTGTGGAAAGTGTAAGTGGAGTGATAAAATCTTTCGACGCAGGAGTCATTATTACTTTAACTTCTGCGCCTGATTTTATAAATAAACGAACCAAACTGGCCGTTTTGTAAGCGGCAATACCAGCACTAATTGCTAGTAATACTTTTTTACCACTTAGAATAGACATTACTCTGTTTCTGGAGTTCTATGGTAAATTTTACCAGCTAACCATTCTTCTATTGCGATTGCAGTAGCCTTAGGTAATTTTTCGTAGAATTTAGAAACTTCGATTTGCTCTTTATTTTCAAAAACCTCTTCTAAACTGTCATTGTAAGTAGCAAATTCTTCTAACTTATCTAACAATTCCTTTTTTAAATCTTCATTGATTTGTGTAGCTCTTTTTGCTATAATATTTATTGCTTCATAAATATTTTTAGTTGGAGCTTCAATAGAATCTTTATCGTACGTAATTGTAGTTACTGGTGCTTTTGTCTCTTTATAATCCATCATCATTAACTTTTTATTAATTGTTTTTGTTGTTCCTCTAAAGTAGCTAACATTTTATTAGAGTCTACTAAATATTTAGTTGCAGGAAAATTTCTTTTTAACTTTTGGTATGCCTTAATCGCATCTTTAATACGCAAAGGTTGCCTTCTTAAAGAACTTCTTAAAGCTAAATCATGTGCCGCTTTAAGTCTGTAATACAATGCTTCTTCTTTAAACTCTGAACCTAGATAATCTTCTAACAGATTATCAAATGCTTGTATAGCTGCTGTATAATTTCTTGCAGGATCATAATCTGCAGTTGTATAATACACCTTCGCTATTTCAAAAGCTTTCTTCTGTAATTTATATCTAATCTCTTGATAATACTTATTTGCATCAGGCATTCTTTTAGAATCTGGATATGCATCAATAAAACCTTGAAAAGCATTTAATGCCTTATTTGTATCTGTTGGATCTAAACTAAACACAGGAGAAGCTAACATATAACTATATGCAGATAAATAAGCTGCTTCTTCTTTTTTAGAACTCTTTGGGTAATTTTGTGTAAATCTGTCAAAGTAATATCCTGCCAAATTGTAGCTTCTAGTGTTAAAATTAGATTGAGCTACCATAAACTGGATTCTCTCCATTTGCGGCTTGGTTCTGTAAGAAGGTGTAATTTTCTCGAATAAAGTTAAGGCTTTATTATACTTCTTAGATTCGTAAAGCTTAGAGGCTAAAGCATATTGTTCTTCTACAGTTCCTTTATTCAATACTTTTTGATACTCACCACAAGAAGTGAAAAGTAATCCGACAATAGTAATATATATTAAATTCTTCATTTTAAACATTTGGCAAAAATAGTGATTAATTATGGATTATTAAAACGATTTTAACACGGTTAAATTGTTAAGCGCAAGAAACCACAAAAACCCTTAAATGATTCTTATAATTTTATTAAAAATTTGTTAATCTTAAACTTGTGGTGGCGCTGGATTCGTTATCAATTGTTTGATGTCATTATCAAACAAATAAAACCCACTTTTATCGTCTCCAATTAAATTAATTTTATCTAAAATATTTCTAGCCAATGCTTCTTCTTCTATTTGTTCTGAAACATACCATTGTAAAAAGTTATGAGTTGCATAATCTTTTTCTTGCAACGATACATCTACCAGCTCATTAATCGTTTCAGAAACCATTACTTCGTGCTCAAATAAATTCTGAAACATGTCTTTAAATGATCCAAATTCTGTTGGAGGGGCAGAAAGTTGAGAAACTTTTGCATGTCCGCCACGTTCATTAATAAATTTTATCAGCTTTAACATGTGCTCTCTTTCTTCATCAGAATGCGCATACATAAATTTCGAAACCCCTTCAAACCCTAAGTTTTCTGCATAAGAAGCCATCGCTAAATACACTTGAGATGATTCTGCTTCTACTGTTACTTGCTTATTTAATGCTTCTTCTATCTTTTTTGACAACATCTCTTTTCAATTAAAAATTATATACAAAATTAGCAATTTCTTTTTGTAATTCATCAGAAGCTTTCACTAAAGGTAAACGAACTTCATCTAAGGTAATATTAAGTTGCTGTAAAACAGCTTTTATACCTGCTGGATTATTTTCTGCAAAGATTAAATCTATTATCCTCATCATTTTAAAATGCGCCACATATGCATCTGCCGCTTTTCCTTGCAACCCAAGATTGATTATAGACGAAAATTCTTTGGGAAATGCTTGACCAATTACTGAAATCACTCCAGATGCCCCTGCTAACACCACTGTTAATGCCAAATCATCATCACCAGAAATAATTAAAAAATCTGCTGGCTTGTTTTTTATCAACTCTAAATATTGTTGCACATTGTTCCCTGCTTCTTTAACAGCAATTACATTTTTAAAATCATTTGCCAAACGAATTGTTGTTGAAGGCTCCATGTTTTTTGCTGTTCTACCTGGAACATTGTATAGAATAATTGGCTTAGGGCTTGCTAAAGAAATTGCTTTAAAATGCTGATAAAACCCTTCTTGGGTCGGTTTACTATAATAAGGAGCTACAGACAATATCGCATCTATTTCGGTTAAATCTGTAGACTGTAATTCGCTTACAACACTTGCTGTATTATTGCCACCGATTCCTAAAACTAAAGGCACTCTTTTATTCGTAACCTTTGCAATAACTGTTATAATTTCTTTTCTCTCTTCTTTCGTTATTGTTGCGCTCTCTCCCGTTGTTCCATTAATAACTAAATAATCTATTCCGTTATCAATATTAAACGCAACTAATTTTACTAGGGCTTCAAAATCAACTGTTTTATCTGATTTGAAAGGCGTAACCAACGCGACTCCTGTACCAACAAATTTCTGCATTATTCTTCGTTTTAATTTTATGTTACAAATTTATAGCTTTATTAAGCGTAATAACTAGTATCGCAAGGTTAAAGTTGTTCTAAAAATAATTTATAACTAAATAAACTGAGATGTTATATTTTATGTAGTAATTCTAAATATTTTTTAATAACCTCAATAAAACTATCCATGTTTTTAGGGTCTTCATTAACAACTAAATCATACAGTTTAGCATTCACTTTTGCAAAGCCAATTTTAAAAGTTGCATTAGATTCTAATGCAGCAAGCTCTATGTATAAATTCTTCTCATTAAAATACCCAATCAATACATCAAATGGGGTTTCTAGAAAGCTTTTTAAACTAGGGTCTTTTACTTTACCTATCCAGTTAAAATCCTTTTCTGTAAAATGCTCACTAGTAATTAAATCTGATTCATTAAACTTTCTAAAAGCATATATATGAATGTCTTTTACAGATTTAAAAGTGCTTTTTATTTCATTTACAATATCTAACTCAGAAGACAAATCAGCTGTTGTAAGTATTGCTACAGAATTAATTTTATCAAAAACAGGTCTTCTAGAATCGTGCGTTTTGTGCAGCTTTCTTTGAAATATTTTATATAAACATTGTTCTTTAAGTTTTCCTAACCTCATAATATTCTATTCTGTAATAGTGTATATTCGTTCTTTACAAATTTAACTAAAAAAAATGTCTACAACATTTAAAAATTTCGTTTTCCTTTTTTGTTTTAGCATCTTATTCTCTTCTTGCAAAGAAGACACGTACGTTGTTACTAAGATAACTGCTAAAACGATCGCTGTAGACGCAACAATTACTTCAGTAACAAACATTACAAAAACCATTGCTCCTTATAAAGAGAAAATGATCAAAGAGATTAATACAATTATCTCTTACACTCCAAAAGAGTTGATAAGAACTGACGGTAAACTAGAAAGCAGCTTAGGTAATTTAATGGCCGATTTATCTTACGTAAGAGCAAATCCTATTTTCAAAAAAGAAACGGGTAAAAACATCGATTTTGCACTATTTAATTATGGCGGAATTAGAGCTGGAATCCCAGCAGGAAATATCACCAATAAACACGCTTTTGAATTAATGCCTTTTGACAACACTTATGTTGTAGTAGAATTATCGGGAGATAAAATAGAAGAACTCATTACGTATTTAATAAAAAGCAACACAGCACATCCAATATCTAAACACGTTAAATTAACGGCTACAGAAAATGGATATGAATTGTATATCCAACATAAAAAATTCGACACCCAAAAAACGTATTATGTGTTAACTACAGATTATTTACAAAGCGGAGGCGATAATATGGTCTTTTTTAAAAATCCAAAAAACAGGTACAAGCAAGATTACAAAATGCGGGATGCAATTGTCGATTATTTTAAAAGTGTAGATACCGTAAAAACAGCTTTAGACAATCGTTTTCAAAAAAAGTAAAATGGATAGAAGAAAATTTATACAGCAAACATCTGCGGCAGCATCATTAACCGCAATTGGCGGACTAACAGCACCTTCTTTTACCACAAAAAAGAAAAAACACATTACCATTTTACATACCAATGACACACATAGTCATATAGAACCTTTTGAAGCTTCTCACTATAAACACGCAAATAAAGGAGGTGTAGCAAGAAGAGCCACTTTAGTAGAAAGCATCAGAAATGAAAATCCAAATACCTTGCTTTTAGATGCTGGAGATATTTTTCAAGGAACACCTTATTTCAATTATTTTGGAGGAGAATTAGAGTTTAAATTAATGAGTATGCTAAAGTATGATCTAGCAACTTTAGGAAATCATGATTTTGATAATTCGATTGAGGGATTCTACAAACAACTACCGAACGCTAATTTCAACTTTGTTTCTGCCAATTACGACTTTAAAAATACTGTTTTAGACACCCATGTAAAACCATATCAGGTATTTGTAAAAGAAGGAATTAAAATTGGAGTTTTTGGTCTAGGAATTAAGCTAGAAGGATTGGTACATCCAAAAATGTATAAAGAAACTAACTATTTAGACCCGATAGAAATCTCTCAAGACATGAGTAGAATTTTAAAAGAAGATGAAAAGTGTGATTTAGTAATCTGCTTATCGCATTTAGGCTATCATTATAGAAATAACCCTGAAATGATTTCTGATTTAAACTTAGCGAAAGCAACTAAAAATATTGATTTAATTATTGGTGGTCACACACATACTTTTTTACCTAAACCAACCTTGGTTAAAAACAGTATTGATGAAAATATGTTAGTCAATCAAGTGGGGTGTTATGGAATAAATGTTGGTAGAATTGACTTCTATTTTGATGAAGAAAACAATAAAATATCTCAAGGAAAAACAATTTTAGTATAAGGTATTTTCCAAGTAAAATCTCCCCTTTTTAGTTCTCAATAGTAGACTTTACAATCATTGCTTTACAAATTAGAAATTGCGCCAAAATGTAGGTAATCATAATGGTTACACGGTATAATTCATTTGGTTCATAAAACTTATTTAACGCAATTAAACTGTCTGATAGAATAAAAATAATTGCGCCTGTAAACAGCCATAAATTTTCAGTTGATTTCTCACTTCTATAATTTAAGAAAGTCACAGATCCAAAAGTAGAAATTGTAACTCCGTAAATTACAACAGGAATTAACATTTCTTCTAAATTCGGATAAATAAGATACATCAAAATCCCAAAGAATACTACAAAAGGAAATGCTGAGGTAATCATCTTAACCGTTAAGTCTTTTGGTAAAAAATTTGTTGTAATTTTTATATACACAATATGTCCTACTAAAAAGGCAGCCAATCCGTACATAAAAAAGTTTGCTCCCTTAAACAGCAGTAAAACATCCCCAATAAAGCAGAAAAACATTCCTAATACGTACCAAAAAACCGGTTTATTAACTGACACTAAATACACGACAGCCAACAGCGTTAATAGCATTGGTTTCGCATAGGTTTCTAGTGTTTCATTACCTGAAATAACTGCATAAATATCTGCAATCGCAGCAATAAAAAATAAAACTGTAGCTATTGAAATTTTAAGTTGTTTGGTCATTGTTGGTTGATTCTATGGGTTAGACTACGCTACTTGAAAAATGTTACACTCATTAAGAAATCATATCTATAAAATCTTGTTCAGAAATAATTGAAACTCCAAGTGTTTCTGCTTTTGCTAATTTACTTGGCCCCATATTATCTCCTGCAACAATATAATTTGTCTTTTTAGAAATAGAACTGCTTACTTTTCCGCCATTATCTTCAATGGCTTTTTTCAACTCATTTCTAGTTAATTGATGAAAAACACCTGAAACTACAAAGATATTCCCATCCAATTTATCTGTCTGATTCTCTAAGTTTTTTGCAGAAACTTCTAATTGAACTCCTGCAAATTTCAATCGATCAATCAACTGAAGATTTCCTAAATCATTTGAAAAATCAATGATACTTTTCGCAATTACATCTCCAATCTCATCTACAGAAACCAACGTTTCAAAATCAGCAGCTAATAACATATCTATTGATTTAAAGTGCTTAGCAAGCTTCTTAGCGACAGTCTCTCCTACAAAACGAATCCCTAATGCAAACAATACTTTTTCAAACGGAATCTCTTTTGATTTCTCTATTCCTGCCACCATATTTTGAGCTGACTTTTCTGCCATTCTCTCTAACGGAATTACTTGTTCTATACGTAAATCATACAAGTCTGCATAATTCTGAATCAAGCCTTCTTTACGCAACAAATCAACCGTTTCTCCTCCTAAACCATCAATATCCATGGCTTTTCTACTGATATAATGTTGAATTCTTCCAGTGATTTGCGGAGCACAACCAAATTCATTGGGACAGTAATGTTTTGCATCACCTTCAGTCCTTACCAAGTCAGTAGCACATTCTGGGCAATTTGTAGCATAGCTAGTTGGCTCAGAACCTTCTGCTCTTTTTGTAAAGTCTACAGCAATAATTTTCGGAATAATCTCACCTCCTTTTTCAACAAAAACAGTGTCGTTAATTCTAATATCTAATTTTTCTATTTGATCTGCATTGTGTAACGAGGCTCTTTTTACAATGGTTCCTGCTAGCTGAACTGGCTCTAGATTTGCAACAGGAGTTATGGCACCTGTCCTACCAACTTGATAGGTGATTTCATGTAAAACAGTAGAAACTTGCTCTGCCTTAAACTTATATGCAATTGCCCAACGTGGCGCTTTTGCCGTATAACCAAGCTCTTCTTGTTGCTGTAAATTATTTACTTTAATAACAACTCCATCTGTTTCATAAGGCAAGTCGTTTCTTTTCGAGTCCCACAGATTTACAAACTCAAAAACTTCATCAATAGATCTTGCTAAAGCGATTGTTTTTGGCACTTTAAAACCAACACTTCTTGCCTTTTCTAAATTCTCCAAATGCGTTTTATATTTTCGTTCGTCTGTAACAACTTGATACAACAAACAATCTAACGGTCTTTTTGCAACTTCTCCGCTATCTTGTAGCTTTAAACTACCACTTGCCGTATTTCTTGGGTTTTTATACTCTTCTTCTCCATTTTCAGCACGCTCTTTATTCATTTTATGAAACCCATCAAGTGGCAAAATAATTTCGCCCCGCATTTCAAAATCACGTACAAAATCTCCATTTGGAATTAACGGAATCGATTTTATAGTTCTAATATTCGTGGTTACATCATCCCCTTGAAAACCATCTCCACGCGTAACTGCCTTTACAAACTGTCCGTTCTCAAAAGTCAAGTTGATCGATGCTCCATCGTATTTTAATTCACAGGTATATTCAATATCCTCAGAGCCAAGCATTTTTTGAATGCGCTTTTCCCAATCCAATAAATCTTCTTTAGAATACGAATTATCTAACGAATACATTCGGTTTTTATGGGCAATCGTTTCAAAATTCTTGGTAATTTCTCCACCAACTCTTTGCGTTGGAGAATTTGCATCAAAATATGTTGGGTTTTCTGTTTCTAATTTCTCTAACTCTTTGAGTTTGATATCAAAATCGTAATCAGAAATAGAAGCGTTGTCTAAACCGTAATACTTATAATTGTGCTTGTTAAGTTCTTCTCTTAACAATTGTATTTGTTGTTGAATTGTACTCATTTAGCAAAAGCTATTTTTCAAATTAATCTTTTTTTGTTCCTCTCAATACATTCACACCTTTAGGAAATGGATTTCCAGAAGAACGTCTAAAGGAAACTACTTGTCCTGTATGCCAAAGTGCATCAGAAATAGGTCCATTTATTTGATTCCAAAACGGGAGTTCTGTTTTTCCGAAAATGATTTTAAACTCAGCTAACCCTTTCGCTTTTTTAAGAATTTCACTTGCTTCTTGCAAATTAGCAAGTGTCTTATTTCTCTTTTCTTCAAAAGTCATTTCTGGTTGTTTTGCTCCATTTGCAACTTTTAATGTTCCGTTGACAATCATTTGCGTCAATCCTAAAATATGATCAATCGTTTGTAAAGTTGTTCTAGCCTCACTATTCGGTTTAAATATCAAATCTTTCTCTGTTAAACCATAGGTAGCCCAATAATATCTAAACCCCAAACCATCTACCATTCTACTTGCCACTGAAGTTGCTGTATATTCTGCTGGTGCTGGTGGAATTTCGTAATAAAAATCATCTTTTTGTGCCATTGCTGTAGTGGTTATTGCTATCGCAAAAATAATTGTGAATAGAAATTTCATTTAAGTAAATTTTAGAAGGTTAAAAATAGCAAAAAAACGACAAGTTAGAAAACAAAAAAGCCGAAACAAATGTTTCGGCTTTTTATAGATGTATGTTACTACTAATAGTAGGTGTAACGTCTAACTTTTGCAATGTGTTTTGCCAAACGCATTACTTGATGAGAATATCCATATTCATTATCATACCAAACGTAAATTACAATACTGTTACCGTCTGTAATTGTTGCTTTACTATCAAAAATTGATGGAGCAGAACATCCAATAATATCAGATGATACTAATTCATTATCAACAGAATATTTAATTTGCTCCACTAAATCGCCTTCTAAAGCATATTTCTTCATGATTGCATTTACAGATTCTACAGTTACTTCTGTATGCAATTGTAAACTTAAAATTGCTAAAGAACCATTTGGTACAGGAACTCTAATTGCATTTGAAGTTAATTTCCCTTCTAAAGCTGGTAATGCTTTTGCAACTGCTTTACCTGCTCCTGTTTCTGTAATTACCATATTTAAAGCTGCTGCTCTACCTCTACGGTATTTACTATGCATATTATCTACCAAATTCTGGTCGTTTGTATATGCATGAATTGTTTCTAAATGTCCTTTTTTAATTCCGAAACTATCTTCTAAAACTTTAAGAACTGGTGTAATTGCATTGGTAGTACAAGAAGCTGCAGAAAAAATATCTACTTCATCTGGATTGTGCTCTGTATGATTTACACCATGAACAATATTCGGAACTCCTTTTCCAGGAGCAGTTAACAACACTTTACTAGCTCCATTAGGAATTAAATGTCTAGACAATGCTTTTTCATCTTTAAAAACACCAGTGTTATCTATAATTAATGCGTTGTTAATTCCGTAAGATGTATAATCGATATCTTCTGGTTGATTTGCAGAAATCATATGAACTGTAGTTCCGTTAATAATCAATGCCTTATTTTCTGCATCAACAGTAACAGTTCCTAAAAAATCTCCATGTACAGAATCGATACTTAACAAAGAAGCTCTTTTTTCTAATACTGTTTGATTGATTTCTCCACGAGTAACAATTGCTCTTAAACGTAATTGAGAACCTTTACCCATTTTATTCATTAACTCACGAGCTAATAAACGACCAATTCTACCAAACCCATATAAAACAACGTCTTTAGGCTCTATACTCCCAGAAGCTTTAGCGTCTTTTAATTGATTCTGTACAAATGATAATTTGTCAGCACAATCTTCATCGTTTAATTGACATTCGTACGCTAATTTTCCGATATCTAATTTAGAAGAAGGCAATTCTATTTGTTGGATAGCTTTTGCAATATCTAATGCATCGAAAATTGAAATTGGTTTTGCTACAAACTCTTCAGCATAGCTAATTAAGTTTAAAATTTCGCTTGCTCTCTTATCAATTAATTGATTTCTAAATAAAACCAATTCGATCGATTTATCATACCATAAATCGTTTACAATATTGATAAATTCTACTGTAGCTCTACGAGTTTCTGCTTGAATCGTAACTTCTTTTTCGTAATTTGTTGTTGTTGACATAGTTGTGTTATATCTTTTGTTTTGAAATTTGGTGCAAAAGTATTCCTTTTTTTTGGTAATACGAAATCGATTTCGTAAAGTTTTCGTAAATAAAAAACCCTGTATTTAAAACTACTAAATACAGGATTCAATTATACTGGATCTTGAATATTAATTATCTAAACCTAAAACGATCTTTAACTCCGTCAGGACTTAACATTTCTATTTCAATCTTATACCTTCTGTCTTTCCCTAATGCTTCTAAAATCTGGACAGCTTTAGCTGCATCTTTAATTAAAGTGTTATTAATTTTAGTAATTACATATTTTATTAAGCTGTTTTCTGCCTCATCATCTGCTGTTCTAATAATCATTACCCCATTTTTGGTTCCTAGTTTTTTCAATTCTTTTACCGTTAAATTTTTCAACTCCCAATTAAATGATGTCGTTATATGTTGTAGCACTTTTTTAGACAACTTTACTTTTTTAGTTACCAAAACCCCATCTCTATCAACGGTCACATTCACTGTTTCATTTGGTCTTTTTGCCTTTAACTGTCCTTTTAAATCTGAAAATTTAGCAATGTCTATCTCATTTACCTTCTTAATAATATCACCTCTTCTTAAATCTGATTTTTTTGCCTCACTTGCTTCAGAAAAATCTCCTATTTTCACACCTTTCTGATCAAAATTTTGATCAATCATTATTCCTAAAACGGCTTCTTGCACACTACCAAATTCCATTAAATCTTCTATTACTTTTTTAGCAATATTTGATGGCACAGCAAAAGAATACCCAACAAAAGAACCTGTTTTAGAAGAAATCGCTGTATTAATTCCAACCAATTCTCCACGGGTATTTACCAAGGCTCCTCCACTATTTCCGGGGTTCACAGCAGCATCTGTTTGAATAAACGAATCTATCCCAGAATTCCCTTGTAAATCTCTCCCTTTGGCACTTACAATTCCGGCAGTTACAGTAGACGTTAAATTATACGGGTTACCAACCGCCAATACCCATTCACCTATTTGTACTGCGTCAGAATTAGCAAAAGGAATGTATGCTAGTTGTTCATCTGCGTTTATTTTCAATAAAGCGATGTCATTTTCAGGGTCAGTTCCTATTAATTCTGCTTTGTATTTTTTTTGGTTGTTTAAGGTAATCTCTAATTCATTTGCATTATCAATTACATGGTTATTTGTTACAATATACCCATCTGGAGAAATCACAACACCACTTCCTGTACCAATCTGTTCGTACTTTCTTGTTCCGCTTCCTCTCCCAAAACGATATTCTAAAGATCTATTTGTTTGCGTTTTTATTGCTGTATTCTTAACATGCACTACAGCATGTATTGTCTTTTCTGCTGCTTCTGTAAAATTTGTTGGTGTATTTGCAACAACAGAACCCGTTGTTGTGTAATTCGCTTGAATAGTTTTTAGTACTGGCGCAACAGTGCGCTCAATTATAACCTGAGGCTTTTCTAAAAACACTTTGTAACCTCCAAGAGTTAAAACACCTCCTAAAACTGCAATCCCTAATAAACTGGCTGTTTTTTTCATTCGTATTAATATGTATTTATTGAACAAGTCAAACATACAATTTTAACATTTTATCACAATTCTGTTTAACAATCTTTAACGAACTTTAACCATCTTTTAACACTCATTTTTGAGCAGATAAATTACTATATTTGTTGTTTATGATTTTAACTTTTCACAAATACCAAGGAACTGGTAACGACTTTGTAATGATTGATAATAGGAATCAGCTTTTTCCTAAAAACAATCTTTCTGTACTACATAAATTGTGCGACAGAAATTTTGGGGTTGGTGCTGATGGTGTTATTTTGATTGAAAATGATACTACATCTGATTTTAAAATGAGCTATTTTAATGCTGATGGTAGTGAAACTTTCTGTGGAAATGGTGGTAGATGTGCTGTTGCGTTTGCAAAATATTTAAAGATTATAAATTCTAAAACCACTTTTAGTGCTTTTGACGGGCTACATTATGCTGAAATCGAAAACAACATAATCTCTTTACAAATGATTGATGTAAACGACATCAAAGTATCTGAGAATTCAGTTTTTGTATACACAGGAACGCAACACCATGTAGAAATAGTTGACAGACTTGATGAGTATCCTGTTTTTGAAAATGGTAAAAAGATTAGATATAGTTATGATGACCCTGGAAGCAACGTAAACTTTGTTCAAAAAATAGATGACACTACTTTTAGAGTAAGAACTTATGAAAAAGGCGTAGAAAATGAAACCTTAGCTTGTGGAACCGGAGTTACTGCTGTTGCAATTGCCATGCATAAAATCAACAAAACCAATTCTAATTCCATATTTTTACCTGTTGAAGGTGGTGAATTAAATGTAATGTTTGAGGTAGAAAATGACAGCTATACAAATGTATTTTTAAAAGGGCCCGCTGAATTTGTTTTTAAAGGATCAATAGAAATTTAATGAATACGTTATTTGGAAATATAATTACGCTTAGAGCACTAGAACCAGAAGATTTACAATTTCTTTTTGATACAGAAAATGATGAGTCCTTTTGGGAAGTAAGCCAAACACAAGCTCCTTTTTCAAAATTCTTATTAAAACAATATTTAGAAAACGCCCATTTAGATATTTTTGAAGCCAAGCAATTACGCTTAGTCATTCAAGAAAATTTAAATAACAAACCCGTTGGCATGATTGACTTGTTTGATTTTAATCCGCAACATAAAAGAGCTGGAATTGGAATCTTAATTCATCAAAAATATCAAAAAAATGGATTTGCCTCTGAAGCATTGCAGCTATTAATTAAATATAGCTTTACCCATTTAAGCTTGCATCAATTATATGCCAATATTACTTCTGATAACGCTAAAAGCATCGCTTTATTTAAAAAGCATCAGTTTACAGAAATTGGTGTAAAAAAAGACTGGACTTTTAGCAACGGAATATTTAAAGACGAACTCTTATTTCAAATTATAAATGCATAAAAAGAAACTTATTCTACTAATTATTAGTCTACTTCTGCTAATTGGAGGTGTATTTACATACCAAACCTACACCAAAATTTACGCTCCAAATACGATTAAAGAAGGTGCTGTTTTCATCAAAACAAACAGCAGCTTAAAAGAGTTAGAAAACGAAATAAGTCCCTATTTAAAACATGTAGAATCATTTATTTGGGTTGCCAATAGAAAAAAATATAACAAAAACATAAGAGCTGGTAAGTTTACAATTCCGAAAGGAATTTCTAATAACGATTTAATTAACCTCTTAAGGAGTGGAAAACAAACACCCGTAAAACTAGTCTTCAACAATCAACATTCTATTGAGAAATTAGCTGGTAGAGTTTCAATTCAGATAGAAGCAGACAGTATTGCTATTTTAAATGCCATGTTAGCATCTTCCTTTTTGAACACACATAATTTCTCTGAAAAATCTGCATTAGGCATGTATGTCCCAAATAGCTATGAGTTTTTCTGGAATACTTCTGCAACTCAATTTAGAGACAGAATGTTAAAAGAATATAACCGCTTTTGGACAGAAAACAGAATCAACAAAGCTAGAGAGCTAAAATTAAACAGAGCACAAGTAATTACATTAGCATCTATAGTACAAAAAGAAACGGCTAAGGTTTCCGAAAGACCAATTGTTGCAGGTTTATATTTAAACAGAATAAAAAGAGGAATTCCCTTACAGGCAGATCCAACAGTTATATATGCATTAAAAGAAAAACACGGTCAAGATTTTACCGTAAAAAGGGTTCTTTTGAAAGATTTAAAAATAGATTCACCTTATAACACATACATTCATAGAGGCGTTCCTCCTTCTTTAATTGCAATGCCAGATATTTCTTCTATTAATGCTGTATTATTCTCTTCCAAACACAATTACATATTTATGTGTGCTGATGTAGATAAAATAGGATACCATGCATTTGCTTCTTCATTAAGACAACACAATAGAAATGCTACAAAGTATCATCGATGGATGAATAAACAAGGAGTAAATAGGTAATCTACAGTTCAAGGTTTATAATTCTTTTTCTGAGTTAAACATACAAGTGTAACCCTCCACTTTTTATAAAAAGTCAGATATCCAAACTACCAAAAGAGGAAATGCTGTATCTAGAAGCAAATCCAACTAATATATTCACACCAAATACACACAGCCAGCTCTATTTAAGTGTAATTCTAGAAATAATCCAAATTAAAGCAAATTCGAAATTCATAAAGACTTTGTTTTCTACTATTAATTTCACAAATATCGAGACCCTTACGTTAGAATACAATACCAGAAATGAATTTATATTTCATTATTTACATTTCTCAAAAACACAAATAGACTGATTAGCAGCTATTTAAAAAATATTTTGTACTTTTGCACCCGCTTAACAGAAACTATATTATTATTAGATATTTTTTATTGATTTTCGGAATTATTCTTTTTACATACAACGCAGTTGTTACAGATAAAAAAGACGAAAAGAGTTTAACAGAAATTAAACCCGCTACCCTATTCAACGATAGCGATATTCTATTTTTAAAAAATAATTTTATCGCCTTTAAAGAAGCGTTAGCCTTTAAAGAGTCTCAAGGAAAATACACAGCAATTAATACGTTAGGGTATTTAGGTAAATATCAATTTGGAATTACCACCTTAGATCGTTTTAACATCAAAAACACAGAATCATTTTTAAAAAATCCCGAATTACAAGAAAAAGCTTTTGCTGCATTATGCTCTGTAAACAAATGGATTTTAAGAAAAGATATTAAACGCAAAGTTGGCACAACCATTAACGGAATTACAATTACAGAATCTGGTATTTTAGCAGCTGCTCATTTAAGCGGTGCAGGAAATGTAAAAAAATATTTGCGTTCTAACGGAGACCATAACTTAAGTGATGCATATGGTTCTTCAATACAACATTACATGAAAAAATTTGCAGGCTATAACCTTTCAGAAATAGAAGGAGACAGAAAAGCGACTATTTAATGCTCTTTATGAATAATAAAGATCGCTGGGCGTTTGTGTAAATCTGGATTTTCATTCTTCCAATCTTTCACCTCTTTCGTTCTGATATATTCTGTAGACAAGGTAATATCTGCTGCAATACACAAACTTGTAGTTGGTGATAAAATAGATTTTAAATCTGCCAATAGTTTTTCATTTCTATATGGTGTCTCAATAAATAGTTGAGATTGATCTTTATCTTTAGATAATTTCTCTAATTCTTTGATTGCTTTTTTACGTTCTCCTTTATCAATTGGTAAATACCCATTAAAAGCAAAACTTTGTCCATTCATACCAGAACTCATCATTGCCATTAAAATTGATGACGGTCCTACTAAAGGTACTACTTGAACACCAGTATCATGAGCCAACCTAACAATCGTCGCTCCAGGATCTGCAACAGCTGGCACACCAGCTTCTGACAATAGACCAACAGAAATACCTTCTTTACAAATATCTAAGTACGTACGTGTTTCCATTTCGTCCGCATACTTATCTAACATCATTATATGTAATGATGACTGTGATTTTTTTGGGGTAATTTTTTTGATAAATCTTCTTGCTGATTTTTCGTTTTCAACAATAAAATAATCAATTTCTTCGACCACCTTTTTAACTGATAAAGGCATCACCTCTAAAGGCTCGTTATCTCCTAATGTTGTCGGAATTAAATATAATTTACCTATCATAATTTCTCAATTTTAGTTGCGATAACTTCGCACGCTTCATCTAACATTTTATATACATTCTCAAAACCATCTGTCCCTCCATAATATGGATCTGGAACTTCTTCAGCATTAGATTCTGATTCAATTTCATTTAAAATCAGTCTAACTTTCTGCGCATCAGTAGTATTTCTAGCTAAAGACAAAATGTTTTGATAATTACTAGTATCCATGGCATAAATCAAATCAAAATCCTCAAAATCATGTGCCGTAAACTTTCTAGCTCGTTGCTTTGTTAAATCGATTCCGTATTTTTTGGCAACTTCAATTGATCTAACATCTGGCAACTCACCAACATGATAGGCTGCAGTACCTGCAGAATCAACTTGAACTTTATCTCGATGCACTTTTGATTGCAAAATACCTTCTGCTAATGGAGAACGACAAATATTCCCCAAGCATACCATTAGTATTTTCATAATGTAAGTTTTAGAATGTCAACTTCTTAGTTAAGTCGTCTACGTATTTTCTAAATTGCTTATCGGTCTCAGTTAAGTTATCAACGGTCTTACAAGCATGTAAAACGGTTGCATGATCTCTATGACCAATTTGAGAACCAATACTCGCTAATGATGACTTGGTCATTCGCTTCGCAAAAAACATTGCCAATTGTCTTGCTTGCACAATATGACGTTTTCTTGTTTTAGATTGCAATGTAGCCACATCCATATCAAAGTATTTAGAAACTACTTTTTGGATATAATCAATAGAAACTTCTTTCTTGGTATTCTTAACAAATTTATCTACAATTTGTCTTGCCAACTCTAAGGTATAATCTCTTCTGTTAAAAGACGCTTGTGCAATCATAGAAATAAGAACACCTTCTAATTCTCTAACGTTAGATTTAATGTTTTTAGCAATATATTCAACAATATCTTCTGGCATTACTACACCATCTCTATACAATTTGTTTTGAAGAATCGATATTCTTGTTTCAAAATCTGGCGCTTGTAATTCTGCTGATAACCCCCATTTGAAACGAGATAATAAACGCTGCTCAATATCTTGCATATCAACCGGTGCTTTATCAGAAGTTAAAATGACTTGCTTTCCATTTTGATGTAAATGGTTAAAAATATGGAAGAATACATCTTGAGTTCCTGTTTTACCAGACAAGAATTGTACATCGTCAATAATTAACACATCAATCATTTGATAGAAATGAATAAAATCATTTCTAGTATTCGATTTTACAGAATCTATAAACTGCTGTGTAAATTTCTCTGAAGAAATATATAAAACAGTTTTATCTGGGTATTTATCTTTGATATCGACACCTATTGCATGTGCAATGTGTGTTTTACCCAAACCAACTCCACCATAAATTAATAATGGATTAAAAGAAGTTCCTCCCGGTTTATTTGCAACTGCCATACCTGCAGAACGTGCTAAACGGTTAGAATCTCCCTCTATAAAGTTATTGAAATTATAATTTGGATTTAATTGAGATTCGATTTTTACTTTTTGTAATCCTGGAATTACAAAAGGATTTCTCAACTCTCTATCTTTTGTTCCTACAGGAACCGTAACCTTTTGAGGTTTTAATGGATCTCTATTAGAACTTGGAATTTTTACAGTCTGTGGACTATTACTACTATACGTATTTTCCATACGTACATCGTAAATCAATTTAGCATCCTTACCTAACTCTCTAACTAGAGCTACTCTCAATAATTTTATATAATGCTCCTCCAACCATTCGTAAAAGAATTTACTAGGTACCTGAATTGTTAAAGCTTCACCAGACATTTTTATTGGTTTGATAGGTTCAAACCAAGTTTTATATGCTTGCGGTTTTATATTGTCTTTAATAAAAGAGAGGCACTCGTTCCAAACTGAGTCAGCAGTTTTAGTCATTCTAATTTTTTCGGATAATAGGGTTTATAAAAATTGTTACTTTTCGAGGTTTCTCGTTCTTCTTCCAAGTGCCTTACAAAAGTGTGAATAAAATTCAGTATAAAAAAATGAATTTGCTATTGATTATTAACTTTTTTTTTCGTAGACTCCAACTCTATAAAATCAAAATTAATGATATCTCATTATACCTCATTTAGAATACGTTACGGAGAAACTGACCAAATGGGAGTCGTTTATCACGGTAATTATGCTCAATACCTAGAAATAGGTAGGATTGACTGGCTCAGATCATTTGACATTTCTTACAAAAACATGGAAGAAAACAACATAATACTTCCTGTAATTTCTTTACAATGTAATTTTAAAAAATCAGCTAAATTCGATGATGAAATTACGGTAAAAACTATTCTAAAAAAAACACCTGCTGTTAAAATTGAATTTGATTACGAAATTACGAATCAAAAGAACGAATTATTAACAACTGGAAACACTGTTTTAGCCTTCATTAACAAGATCACAAATAAGCCAATGCGCTGTCCTGATTATATTTTAGAAAAACTAAATATGCAATTATTCTAGCTCTTTAACCTCTACTTTGTACAAATTGGTGAAAATTTCAAAAACGGTAGCCGCCTCTTTTTTACGAACAGAAATCATATACTGACAAGACAATTCTAATTGTTGAGAAACTATATTTAGATTTCTTTCTTTGACGATTCGCATTACTTTATTCATCATATCGTATCCAAAAGATAACTGAAACTCAATATTGATTGTCTTTTTAAGAATATCAGAGGCTTCTAATGCCAATTGCGCAGAACTTCGATATGCATTGATCAATCCACCAACACCCAGTTTTGTTCCGCCAAAATAACGAACCGATACAATTAAAATATTAGTAACACCAAAAGCTTGAATTTGCCCGTATATTGGCATTCCTGCAGAATTACTTGGCTCACCATCATCATTTGCTCTAAATCGAATTGTTTCAGTTCCAAATTGCCAAGCATAGCAAAAATGACGTGCAGAATGATGTTTTTTCTTCAAACCCTCAATTGCGTCTTTTACATTGTCTTCATTTAAAACCGGAAAAGTATAGCCGAAAAACTTACTATTTCTATCCTTAAACAGTGTTTCCACTGAAGGTTTCTCTATCGTTTTATATGCATCGTTTACCTCCATATTTATGCAAAGGAAACTAATAAAATACTAATTACTGCTAACAGAATTCCAACCCAATTTTTTTTGATCAGTTTCTCTTTGAAAAACAGCAACGCGAAAACTGTGGTCAAAATTACAACCCCAACGTTATTAATAGTAAACAATGTTGAACTTTCAATATCTGTTTTAAATGCTTTTAGTAAAAATTCCATCGAATAATAATTTGGAACTCCTAATACAATTCCCCCTAAAATATTTTTCCATTGAAATTGAAATTTTCCATTTATCATTTGAGTAATCACAACAAAAGAACCTAAAATAAAGGCACAACCAAAAATAGTTGCTAAAAGCATTGGCTCTTCTCCTGTTGAAACCGAAGTAGTTTCTACATATTTCAACCCAGTATCTAACACACCTGAGCCTATGAATAGTAATAGCGGAAATAACAAATTCTTAAACTTTACAGGATTTGCATCGCTCTTTGCAGATGATAAGTAAACCGCAATTAAAGCCATAAGAATTCCAATGACCTTTACAAAACCAACGCCTTCATTGTAAACAATAATTCCAAAAACAATTGGAATTACTACAGACATTTTCCCTGCAACAGAAGCAACTGACAAGCCATTTCTTTGTGCTGTTATTCCCATAACATTAAAGATAGAAATAAATAAAAAACCCAAACAAAACGCTCCTAGAAACCATGGCTGCTTAGGTATTTCTATAATTGAAACGGAAGTCTCTGAAGTTATCAAGCCAAATGACAACGCAATTGCATAGTTAACAACAATCGCTTGTAGTGTGTTGATTTTAAAAACATCAAACAATTTAAAAACAACAAATAGCAAACTTGAAATTAGAATACTTAAAACTAGATATATCACGCTATAAATTCTTTTCTGGTTAATAAATCAACTACATCTTCTTTACCTGGAATCAAGTTCCAAGTTTGTATCCCTAATTTTTCTGCCGCCATAGTATTTTCTAAAGTATCATCTATAAAAAATGTCTCTTCAGCTTTTAACTTATTTTCTTGCAACACAAATTGATAAATATCTAAATTGGGTTTTCTAAAATGAATCTCGTGCGACAAGTAAAACTGCTCAAAACAATTTTTAAATTCTTTATACAATTCACTTCCCCAATCATTCTGAATCCATTTGATATGCATATCATTGGTATTACTCAACAAAAACAAGCGATACTTTTTACTTGCAACAAGTTCTTTTAAAAACTGCAGTCGTTGCTTTGGTAAATCTAACAAAATTGCATTCCAAGCGAAAACCAACTCTTCTTTTGATAATTTTATTTTTTCACGAAAGAATTCAATAAAATCATCTGTAGAAACTTCTCCTTTTTCATATTGATGAGCAGTCTCCATCATATCTTCCGATATTTGGTCAACACCCAATTTAGCCAATTCCTTATAAGTTGCTTCTTTATCTAGGTTGATAAAAATATCACCAAAATCAAATATAATATTCTTAATCATTCATCATTATTTTTAATCGATCCTTTTTAATTTTTAGCTCTTCAACCAACCTGCCAGAAATAAGTGGCGCTTCTACTCCATCTTTAAATTCACTTTCGCCAATAAAAATTCTTGCTTCATCCCAAAGATTTACATCAATAAATGTTTGCAATGTTTGTAATCCACCTTCAATAATTACAGACTGAATTTGATGCTTATGCAATACTTCACAAACTTGTTCTGCAAGGTTTTTAGAAAAATCTATTTCTTCAAAAACGAGTTCTCGACTGCGCTCGAACTGACATAGAATCTCTTTTCTTTTTTCTCTTTTCTCTTTTTTCTCTGTAATGACAATTGTCATAACAGTCTCATCAAATACATTGGCTTCTTTTGGAATCCTCAACGTTCTATCCAACACAATCCTAATTGGATTATTTCCTTTCCAACTTCTAACATTCAACATTGGATTATCTGCAACAACAGTGTTTGTCCCAACCAAAATAGCATGCTCTTCTGTGCGCCATTTATGCACTAATTGCTGAGAATACACATTTGAAATCCAAACAGGTTTTGCTTCATTCTTCGTTAACGGGGCAATAAAACCATTACTGGTTTCCGCCCATTTTAAAATAATATAAGGTCGTTTTTTATCCTGAACTGTAAAAAAACGTTTATGATGCTTTTTACATTCCGCTTCTAAAACACCAACACTTACATTGCAACCTGCATTTTTTAAGCGCTCAATTCCTTTACCGGAAACCAAACTATTAGAATCTACACAACCAATTACCACATTTTTAATTTGATGTTTCGCTATCAAATCTGCACAAGGTGGCGTTTTTCCAAAATGAGAACATGGCTCTAAAGTCACATAAATTGTTGCTTCTTTTAATTGCGAAGCATCCTTCACTGCATTAATTGCATTTACCTCTGCATGATTACCACCATAAGGACTTGTAAACCCTTCTCCAATAATTTCATCATTCAACACAACAACAGCACCAACAGACGGATTTGGCCGTGTGGTTCCAATACCGTTTTTAGCAATATGCAGACAACGTAGTATGTATTTTTCGTGATTCAAAAGTGATAAATCTAGTGTAAAAAATAGCGAGTTACAGATACTATACTCCTAAAAAATAAGTAACTTGCTCGTGCAAAAATAATGTATTAGAATGACATCGAACAATTATATTCTTAGAGAAATAGAACAAAAAGATAATGCAAAAATTGCTGCAATCATACGTGCTGTTTTAGTTGAAATGGGTGCGCCAAAAATCGGTACCGCTTATGAAGATAAAGCATTAGAAGACATGACTAAAACCTATAACAAATCAACTTCTGCTTATTATGTACTTGAACATAATAACAAAATAATTGGAGGTGCTGGTATTGCTCAGCTAGAAAATTATGACGGAAGCATTTGTGAATTTCAGAAGATGTACTTTTTACCAGAAGCTAGAGGACTTGGTTTAGGTAGTAAAATGATAACAGTTTGCCTAGAAAAAGCGAAAGAAATTGGATTCGAAAAATGTTATTTAGAAACCATGCCGTATATGGATTCTGCCAAAGCATTGTATGCTAAAAACGGGTTTACCACCTTAGACAAACCTGTTGCCGACACAGGACATTACTCTTGTACTGTCTGGATGATAAAAGAGTTGTAAGATGTTATTAAAAGAATTTAGAAATCATTTCAATAAAGAACTTTCTGCTATTTTTCCTCAAACAGAAATAGATTCGTTTTTCTTTTTGTTGATTGAAAAAGAGCTCGATTTACAGAGGATTGATCTTGTTTTAAATACTCAATTACCCGTTGCAGAAGAAAAGTTTAAACATATATCCAATTCCTTATCAAGATTAAAAGCACAAGAACCAATTCAATACATTTTAGGCGAAACAGAATTTTACGGCTTCCCTTTTAAGGTCACCAAAGACACTTTAATACCGAGACCCGAAACAGAAGAATTGGTTGAATGGATTATTACTGAAGTTGCAAAGCTGCAACCTTGCAACGTTGCAACGTTTTCTATTTTAGAAATCGGAACTGGTAGCGGCTGTATTCCTATTTCTTTAGCAAAGAAAATACCTAAAGCGACCATCTCTTCTATTGATGTTTCTAAAAAAGCTTTAACAATCGCCAAAGAAAATGCACTATTGAATGCTGTAAACATCTATTTTATTGAACAAGATATTTTAAACACAGAAGAATTATCACAACAATACGATGTCATTGTTTCCAACCCTCCTTATGTTAGAGAATTAGAGAAGAAAGAAATCAAGCCAAATGTATTAGAAAACGAACCTCATCTAGCTCTTTTTGTAGCGGATAACAATCCGTTAATCTTCTATTCTAAAATAGCCGACTTGGCAAAAAAGCATTTAAGCGAAAAAGGGGTATTGTATTTTGAAATCAATCAATATTTGGGAAAAGAAACGGTTGAAATGCTTTCTGAAAAAGGTTTTA
>JBLFXB010000016.1:0-28670 GCA_047611925.1 Polaribacter sp. | reverse complement strand
GTTGCCAATAAAGAACCTAATAGAAATGATTTTGAAAACGGAATTTATACTTCTGAGAACTTACATGATTACGAGTTAGGTTGGCGCTTAAAAAACGATGTTGTTTCTTTAAACACCAATGTGTATTATATGATCTATAAAAATCAATTGGTCTTAACGGGAGCTATTGATGATGTTGGTTCACCAGTTAGAGCAACCAGTGGTGAAAGTTACAGATTAGGGTTAGAGATTGAGGCTGATGTAAAAATCTCTAACCAGTTTAGTGTTAGACCAAATATTGCCTTAAGTGATAATAAAAACAATGGGTTAGTTTCTTCTATTCATGGTCAATTAACAAGCCCCGGAAAAACAAATATTTCGTTTTCGCCATCTGTGGTTGCAGGAAATGCTTTTGTGTATTCTCCGTCAGAAAACTTACAATTTTCATTCTTATCAAAATATGTAGGAAAACAATTTATGAGTAATATGAATAGTGCTGTTTCTAATAATGATGTATTAGATAGTTACTTTACTTCTGACTTAAATTTCACGTATGTAATCAAACCTAAAAGTATATTTAAAGAAATTGTATTTACTGGATTGGTAAATAACATTTTTAACAAAGAGTATGAAGATAGAGGGTATTATTACACCTATGATGATACTTGGTCTTCTCCAACTCAAACAACTACTTTAGATGGTGCAGGATATTATCCACAGGCTACAAGAAATTTCTTAGTTGGAGTTACTTTAAAATTCTAGTTATTGGCGAACAAATAAAGAAACAAAAAACCCGATGCAATTGCATCGGGTTTTTTAATATTAAAATTGTTTATTATTTTTCTATTTCTAAATTTTTAGCTTTCCAAGCTCTAAAACCACCTAGTAAATTATAGACTTTAGTAAACCCTGCTTCTTTATAAATTTTTGCAGATTTGGCTGATCTACCTCCAGATGCACAATATATTAGTACTGGCTTTGATTTATCCAAACCTTTAAATGCATTGGATATAAAATCATCTGCCATATAATTGATCAATAAAGCCTCTTTTAAATGCCCCTTTTCATATTCCTTTGGAGTTCTAACATCAATTAATTGCGCTCCATTTTTTCCAATCATCTTTTGGAATTCTTTAACGTGTACATCAACAACTATTTCTGTCTTCTTTTCTTGACCTTTGCAAGAAAGGAACCCTACGAACAAACAAACAATAAAGATTTTTTTCATGATTTTATTTTAAAGTTGATGGACAAACTGCAACATCAGTTCTTATAATTCCAGTGTTTCTTATTGCTCCGTATCCTCCAGCAACATCAATAACATTATGAATTCCTCTCGATTTTAAAATTGAAGAAGCGATTACAGAACGATACCCTCCAGCACAATGTACATAGAAATCTGTGTCTGAAGGAAACTCTTCAATATGACTATTTATATAATCTAACGGTGTACTTGGCACATTAACAATATGTTCATTCTCATATTCTCCTGGCTTACGGACATCAAATACAGGAACATTATTGTTCGTGATTTCATTTTCTAATGTTTCTGCAGAAACAGAACGCAAAGTATCAACTTCTTTACCCGCATCTTTCCAAGCACTAAAACCTCCTTTTAAATATCCTAATGTATTATCAAACCCAACACGAGAAAGTCTTATCACAACTTCTTCTTCTCTTCCTTCTGGAACGACCAATAAAATTGGTTGCTGAATATCTTTAATTAAAGCGCCAACCCAAGGAGCAAATCCACCATCAATTCCAATAAAAATTGAACGCGGAACAAACCCTTTAATAAATTCTGATTGGTGACGAACATCTAAAATTAATGCATCTGTTTCATTGGCAACTTTTTCAAAATCAGCAATAGACATCGGTGCAGCTCCAACTTTTATAATTTCATCAATATGTTTGTATCCTTCTTTATTCAATTTTACGTTTAATGGAAAATATGCAGGTGGCGGTAACAGTCCGTCTGTAACTTCTTTAATAAATTCCTCTTTGGTCATATCAGCTCTTAACGCATAATTTGTTTTCTTTTGATCACCAATAGAACCCACAGTTTCTTTACTCAAATTTTTACCACAAGCAGAACCTGCACCATGTGCCGGATATACAATTACATCATCTGCAAGCGTCATAATTTTAGTTCGCAAACTATCATATAAAAATCCAGCCAAATCGGCTTCTGTTAAGGCACCTACTTTCTGAGCTAAGTCTGGTCTACCAACATCACCTAAAAACAAAGTATCTCCACTAAACAACGCATAATCTTTCCCTTCTTTGTCTCTTAAAAGGTAAGAAGTGCTTTCCATTGTATGACCTGGAGTATGTAATGCTATGATGGTAATATCTCCCAATTTAAATTCTTCAGTATCTTTTGCGATATACGCATCATAACTCGTTTCTGCATTTGGCCCAAAAACAATTGTTGCACCAGATTTCTCAGCAAGTGTAACATGTCCACTTACAAAATCGGCATGGAAATGTGTTTCGAAAATATATTTAATCTTTGCATTGTCTTTTTCCACTCTTTCTAAGTATGGAGAAACCTCTCTTAAAGGATCTATAATTGCAACTTCCCCTTTACTTTCAATGTAATATGCTCCCTGTGCTAAACATCCAGTGTAAATTTGCTCAACTCTCATAATCTTCTAATCTATTTTATTTGTATGTATGATGAATGTATTCAGCATACTTCTTTTGATGTTCTCTATCTCCAGTTCTATAAAATTTTACTGCGGTGTAAATATTCATAAAAAAGTGATTGATGTCTATTATATTTAACATTCCTGCTTTAAACAAGCTGTCTCTAACTGGGCCTTTAACGCCTGCTAGATAAAAAATGATTCCTCTTTTCTGGTAATAACTGATGCGCTCCATTAACATTTCTGTTCCTGTACTATCAACTCTATTGATGCTCTCAGCGTCAATTACTATCAATTTTAATGCCTTCCCTTTTTTGTCTGCCAAGTCGTCTAAGTTGTCTCTAAAATAGCTTGCATTTGCAAAAAACAACTGTGCATCAAAACGAACAACTAGTATATCTTCTTCAATTACTACATTGGTAAACCTTTCTTTGTTTTTATAAAAATCTGAATCTGGCACTGCTCCTAAAACGGCGATATACGGTCTTGATGTTCTAAAAATTAAGATGACAATTGATAAACCTACTCCTGCAAAAATCCCATATTCTATTCCTAAAAATAAGGTTGCCACAAACGTAGTAAACAACAACCAAAAATCTAAATTATTAGTTTTCCATAAATGAATTCCTTCTTTAATATTTACCAACCCGAACACTGCTACAATAATAATTGCTGCCAATACTGCTTTGGGTAAATAATAAAAAACTGGCGTTAAAAACAACAATGTAACGATCACCATTCCTACAGAAATTAAGGATGCCATTCCTGTTGTTGCACCAGATTCTTGATTAATTGCTGAACGAGAAAAACTTGATGTAGATGGATAGGCTTTAAATAAAGATCCAACCATATTTCCAATTCCTAAAGCGACCAATTCTTGATTGGGCCGTATTCTATATTCGTCTTGTTTTGCTTCTAAAGATTTACCAATAGAAATCGTTTCTAAAAAACCAACAAGAACTAAAGTAAGCGCAATTGGCATCAATTCTTTTAATTGATCTATATCTATTTCTGGCACTCCAAATGAAGGCAATCCAGAAGGCACTTCTTTTATAATTGCAACACTTTCAAATGTTGAACCGAAGTATTTTACAGCTATTATTCCTAAAATAACAACAAGTAATGCATTCGGAATTTTCTTATTTACCTTTCTTAAGACGATGATAATCAATGCTGCTGATACACCAATCATTGTCGTTGGAAGATCTAATTCCTTACTGTTTTTCCAAATATCTAGTGCTACATATTGAATTTGATTACTTCTAATAAAATCTACTCCAAATAAATTCCTGAATTGATTGAAGCCAATAATTAATGCTGCTGCAGAAGTAAACCCTGATATTACTGGTCTGGATAAAAAATTGACAATAAATCCAAGCCTAAAAATTCCCATTAATAACTGAATTGCTCCAACCATTAATGCCAATAGTATGGCAATTTCAATATAACTATCTGATCCAGCTAATGCTAATGTAGATACTCCAGCTGCTACAATTAAAGAATCCATTGCTACTGGACCAATTGCTACTTGCCTAGAAGAACCGAAAATTGCATACATTACTTGAGGAACTAAAGCGGTATACAATCCATAAATTGGCGGTAAACCAGCAATTAATGCATAGGCAATTCCTTGTGGAATTAAAATAATCCCCACAGTGATACCCGCTATAAAATCTCCTCTAAACCGAGAGCTTGTATAGTTTGGTAACCATTCTAATATGGGTATTATTTTTTTAATATTCATTTTGTGCTATAGACTTTGCAACTCTTTTAAAATAACTCTCCTGAATTCAATCCTTTTTCTTTTCCAAGGTGTTTGTATGCAGCTTCGGTTACTTCTCTTCCTCTTGGTGTTCTCATTATAAAACCTTCTTGAATTAAGAAAGGTTCATATACTTCTTCTATTGTTTCTGCATTTTCTCCAACCGCTGTCGCTAATGTTGATATCCCTACAGGACCACCTTTAAACTTATCAATTAACGTATGTAAAATTTTTGTATCCATTTCATCCAATCCAAAAGCATCTACTCTTAACGCTTTAAGTGCATATTGAGCAATCTCTATTGTGATACTACCATTTCCTTTTATTTGAGCAAAATCTCTTACTCTACGTAACAATGCATTTGCTATTCTTGGTGTTCCTCTACTTCTTCCGGCAATTTCAATTGCTGCTTCCATAGAAATAGGAACTTTTAATATAAGTGCACTACGTTGAACAATCGTAGTTAATAATTCTTTCTTGTAATAATTTAAACGACTACTAATTCCGAAACGAGCACGCATTGGTGATGTAAGTAATCCTGATCTTGTAGTTGCTCCAATTAATGTAAAAGGTTCTAAATTGATTTGAACAGTTCTGGCATTTGGACCAGATTCAATCATTATATCAATCTTATAATCTTCCATTGCAGAATATAAGTATTCTTCTACAATTGGACTTAAACGATGGATTTCATCTATAAAAAGCACATCTCGCTCATCAAGATTGGTTAACAATCCTGCAAGATCTCCTGGTTTGTCTAAAACAGGTCCTGAAGTAACTTTAATTCCAACTTGTAACTCATTCGCTAATATATGTGCCAACGTTGTTTTTCCTAATCCAGGAGGGCCATGAAACAATGTATGGTCTAAAGCTTCTTCTCTTTGATTGGCTGCCTCAACAAAAATCTTTAGGTTTTCAATTGCTTGGTCTTGTCCAGTAAAATCATCAAATGAAAGCGGACGCAATTTCTTTTCTGAGTCTAAATCATCAGTAGAAAGATTCGTGTTTTCAGGATTTAAGTTCTCGTTCATAAATGCAAATATAATTGAATTTAGGTTTCTAGTAAGTGATTAATGTTACACAATAATTTATGCGAATAATAAAAGTCTAATATACAAAAAAGCCTTTCCAAATTGGAAAGGCTTTTTTTAGTTTATTTTATCTCTTAAGAAGGGTCTTCACCATCCTTTAACGGTGTAGTTTGTAAAACAAAATCTTCTCCATGAATATATTCTCCATGTTCATCAACCTTACTGTAGTCATAGGCCCAACGGTGAACTTCTGGAATTTTACCTGGCCAGTTTCCGTGAATATGCTCCACAGGAGTTGTCCATTCTAATGTATTAGATTTCCAAGGGTTCTGAGTTGCTTTTTTACCTCTATAAATAGAGATAAAGAAGTTTGCTAAGAAAATTAACTGTGCCAATCCTCCTAAGATTGCAAACAACGTAATTACAACGTTTACATCTGCAACATCATCAAACATTGGAAAGTTTGTATTTGTATAATATCTTCTTGGTAAACCAGCTAATCCAATAAAGTGCATTGGGAAAAAGACTCCATATGCAGAAATCATTGTAAACCAGAAATGCCAATATCCTAATGTTTTGTTCATCATTCTACCATACATTTTAGGGAACCAGTGATACACACCAGCAAACATTCCTAAAATTGCAGATACGCCCATTACTAAGTGAAAATGCGCAACAACAAAGTACGTATCGTGTACATTAATATCTAATGCAGAATCTCCTAAAACTAATCCTGTTAAACCTCCAGTTACAAATGTAGAAACTAATCCGATAGAGAATAACATGGCGGGATTCAACTGTAAATTCCCTTTCCACAAAGTAGTGATATAGTTAAATGCTTTTACAGCAGATGGAATTGCAATTAATAAGGTTGTAAATGTAAACACAGATCCTAAAAATGGATTCATTCCTGAAATAAACATATGGTGACCCCAAACAATTGTAGATAAAAATGCAATTGCCATAATAGAACCAATCATCGCTCTATACCCAAAAATTGGTTTACGTGAGTTGGTTGCAATAATTTCTGATGTAATACCTAATGCAGGTAACAATACAATATATACTTCTGGGTGCCCTAAGAACCAAAATAAGTGTTCAAATAAAACAGGTGATCCTCCTTGATAATGTAAAACTTCTCCACTTATAAAAATATCTGATAAATAGAACGATGTTCCAAAACTTCTATCAAAGATTAATAATAACACTGCAGATAATAGTACTGGGAATGATACAACACCAATAATAGCTGTAACAAAAAATGCCCACATTGTTAATGGCAATCTTGTCATGTTCATTCCTTTTGTTCTTAAGTTGAAAATTGTAACGATATAGTTCAAAGATCCAATTAAAGAAGAGGCAACAAATATTGCCATTGATACTAACCATAAAGTCATTCCTAATCCAGAACCAGGAATTGCTTGTGGTAAAGCACTTAATGGAGGGTAAATTGTCCACCCTGCAGAAGCGGGTCCAGCTTCAACAAATAAAGAGATTACCATGATCACACTAGAAATAAAGAATAACCAGTAAGAAATCATGTTTAAGAATCCTGAAGCCATATCTCTAGCTCCAATTTGCAATGGAATTAATAGGTTAGAGAATGTTCCACTCAATCCAGCAGTTAGTACAAAGAATACCATAATAGTACCATGTATTGTAACCAAGGCTAAATACATATCTGGGTCCATTACTCCATCCGTTTGATGCGTTCCTAAAAAAGCTTCAATTATTGTAAATGATTTTTCTGGCCATGCGATTTGCAAACGAAATAACATTGACATAAACACTCCAATGATTCCCATAAATATACCAGTTACTAAAAACTGCTTAGAAATCATTTTGTGATCTTGGCTAAAAATATATTTAGTTACAAATGTTTCTTTATGATGATGATCTGACATATATTATTTTTTATTGTCTAATTTAAATACCTTATTTAACCGCTAATTCTTCTCCTAATGATGGTTGTTCTCCATACCACTTGTCAAAAGTTTCTTCTTCTACAACAACAATTTTCATTTGCATGTTGAAGTGAGATGCACCACAAATTTTATTACATAACAAGATATAATCAAACTCGTAAGGGTCTTCTCCTTTTTCTTTACGTATTTCATTAATCACAGTTGTTTTAGCAACAACTTCTGATTGCACTCTCATTTCTTCTGTAGTAAATTTTGGGGTAAAACCAAATTCTGTAACCATACCAGGTACACAGTTCATTTGCGCTCTAAAGTGAGGCATATACGCTGAGTGTAATACGTCTTGAGAACGGAATTTAAAAATAACTTTACGTCCTTTTGGTAAATACATTATTGGAGAAATAGCAGATAATTTCTTATCATCCTGTGCATTTAAATCACTCATATCAACACCCATTGTGTTAATACCTTTAATGTAATTTACGTTTCCTCTACCTAAAGCATTATCATCTCCAGCATAACGTGCTTCCCATGCAAACTGTTTCGCATATACTTCAATAACTAATGGATCTTCTGCATCAGATAAATCCATAATGTTATTCCACTGCCACATTCCATATCCAATTAAAACAACCAATACTACAGCTGGTGTAATTGTCCAAATTACTTCAAGTTTGTGACTATCTGCAAAAAACAATGCTTTGTTTTCTTTCTTACCTCTGTATTTATATGCAAAATAGAATAATATAAATTGCATTATGAATTGTACAACACCAATTAAAATAAAAGTAATATTGAATAAGTTGTCATCATGTTCTCCTTCAATAGAAGCAGATTCTGGTAACATTAGTACATTCATGAAAATTAAGCAATAAATCATCATTGCATAAAAGAATGCTGTAAACCAAAGAAATAATTTTCCTTGTGTGTCATTATCTTTGTCTGTAGCAATTACGGATCTAAAATTTAGAATTCTAGTGATTTGCCAAAAGCTTACACCTATTGCAACAGCTATAAAAATATAAAATAAAGCTAGCATATTATTTTGTCTTAATTAAATTATTAATGATGATTTTCTTCTCCTTCGTGTTCAATATTGTAATAATGGAAATGCTCACTTTCATGTAAAAATGGATTTCCTTTTGCCAACGTTGGTGCTTTTGCAAATGCGCGAAAGGTTACAAAGATAAATAGTCCGATAAAAAATGCTATTGCACTTAATTCTGGAATACCAATAAACCATTGATCACCTACAGTAGCTGGCATAATCATTACAAAGACATCAATGTAGTGTCCTGCTAAAATTACCAATCCTCCAATAACAACAAACCAAGGCTTGCTCTTATAGTCACTATTTATTAATAATAATATTGGGAACACAAAGTTCATAACGACCATCCCTAAGAATAGGCCTTTATATTCGTTAAATCTTACGATAAAATAGACAGTCTCTTCAGTCATATCTGCATACCAAATTAACATAAATTGTGCAAACCATAAATAGGTCCAGAATACAGAGAAACCAAACATATACTTCGCTAAATCATGAATATGACTATCATTTACAAATGGTAAATGTCCTTTTGCTCTTAAATAAATCGTTACAAATGCAATAACAGTTAATGCACTCACTAACATTGTTGCTAAAACATACCATCCAAATAATGTAGAGAACCAGTGTGGGTCTAACCCCATAATCCAATCCCAAGACATCATAGATTCAGTAATAAAAAAGAATACTAAAAAGACGATTGAAGCATGGTAATTTTGCTTGTATGTTTTGTTTCCATCATTAGCAGTATCTTCTTTAATAGAATTCTTTCTAATGAAAAAACGATATGCATTCCATCCTAATAAATATACAACAGATCTAATCGTCCAGCTTGGTACATTTAACCACCATTTCTTTCCATCAATAATTGCATCGTAATTTGGACTTAAAGGATCAACAGTTCCTTCAGCCATCCATACAAATAAATGGTTTAAATGTCCTGCGGAAGTCATAATAACTACAAACATTAAAATACTTGCAGGTACAATATTAGCCGTAATTGCTTCCATCACTCTAAAAAGAACGATAGACCAACCGGCTTGCGCAACTCTTTGAATTGCATAAAAAGCCAATACTAATAACGAAATTCCTAAAAAGAAAAATAACGCTACATAGGTTGCTGCCCATGGTTTATTTTGTAAAGCATGTAAAGCATGTTCTGCATGTTCATCATTTGCATGAGAATCTGCTGTTTGATGTGCTTCTACTTTTACTTCTTTATGTGCATCTTCTGTAGCATGTGCATCCGTTTTTGTTTCACTATGATCTGCTACTGCTCCATGACTATCATGTTGACTTGCTAAAATTGCTTTCGCATCGTCTAATGTTTTTGGAGCGCTAAAAAAGCTATATCCAACACCCAAAGCTCCAATAATCATTAAAGCAATTGAGAATGTTTTTAATTTACCTGAGAATTGATACATATCTTTTAATTCTATCTTTTAAAAACTTATTTTAATAAATCGTTTCTTAGTTTCTCTACATAGTGAACCACTTGCCAACGCTCTTCTGTTCTTAACTGAGAAGCATGAGAACCCATAATTCCTCTTCCATACATAATTACATGATAGATACTTCCTTCTGTAATCGCTCTATCTTTATAATTAGGTACTCCACTAAATTTTTCTCTTTGTGCTAAGACACCGTTTCCGTCACCTTTTGTTCCGTGACATGTTGCACAGTATATAGCATATAGTTTCTTACCATTATCTAAATGTGCATCCGTTGCAGCAATTGGAGATTTAAATTCCTCTAATGCAGTCGTATACCCATCATTTGTATTTGGATTTTCGTAAGGTACTTGACCTCTTGCAATAGTTCCTTCTACTGGTTTTAGGTTAGAACCATTTATGTTGTCGTTTAACCCGTTACTACCGTTTGCCTCATAAGGAACAGGTACATACATATCTGGCATGTATTGTGAACTTCTAATACGTTTGTCTCCACAAGAAACAATTGTTACAAGTGCGACTAAAGCGAAAATTATTTTTGTTAAATTCTTCATCGTCTCTTTATTAATGCTTTTCTACTATGTTAATTTCTACGGCTCCAGTTTCTTTTAATAAGGCTGTTAATTCTTCTTCATTATCATGAACAGGAATTTCCATTAAGAAATGATCATCTGTAGTTCTTGGATCTGGATTTTCTGCTTTTTTAAATGGCCATATTCTACTTCTCATATAAAAAGTAATTACCATTAAGTGGGCTGCGAAAAACACGGTTAATTCAAATATAATTGGCACGAATGCTGGCATATTTAACCACCAAGAAAAGTTAGGTTTCCCTCCAATATCTTGTGGCCAATCTTGAATCATCATGTAGTTTGTCATCCAAACAGCAACTCCTAAACCTAATACTCCATACATAAATGCAGCAATTGCTAAACGAGTTGGAGCTAACCCCATTGCTTTGTCTAGTCCGTGAACGGGAAAAGGACAAAATACTTCTTCGATATGATGATGTGCTGCTTTTACTTTCTTAACAGCGTCAAGAACAACTTCATCATCATTATAAAATGCGTGTATAACTTTATTGCTCATGATTTCCGTCTCTTAGTTTTTTATAATTCTCTCCTGAAGATTTCAAGATTGTTTTTACTTCTGCTTGTGCAATTACAGGGAAAGTTCTTGCATATAATAAGAACAATACAAAGAAGAATCCGATGGTTCCAACAAAGATACCAACATCAACAAACGTTGGCTCAAAACGCCACCAAGTAGATGGTAAATGTCCTTTACTTAATACAATTGCGATAATGTCAAAACGCTCAAACCACATTCCGATGTTAATTGCGATAGAAATAATGAAAGACCAAATAAAACTTCTTCTTACTTTCTTAAACCATAAAAATTGTGGAATAATAATGTTGAAGGTAATCAATGACCAGAATGCCCAAGCATAAGGTCCAGTTGCTGCTCCAACAGACATGTATGTGTAATTCTCATAAGGAGAACCTGTATACCAAGCGATAAAGAATTCTGAAGCGTATGCTACAGCTACAATACCACCAGTTAATATAATTACAATATTCATATACTCTACGTGTAAACGAGTAATGTAATCTTCTAAGTTTGTTACTTTACGCATAATCCCTAATAACGTTTGTACCATTGCAAATCCAGAAAAGATTGCTCCTGCTACGAAATATGGAGGGAAAATTGTTGAGTGCCATCCTGGGTTAATAGATGTTGCAAAGTCCATCGATACAATTGTATGTACAGAAAGTACTAATGGTGTTGCTAAACCTGCTAACACTAAAGATACTTCTTCAAAACGTTGCCAATCTTTTGCTCTACCAGACCAACCGAAAGATAATAATGAATAGATTTTCTTTTGGAAAGGCTTAACTGCTCTATCTCTAATCATTGCGAAATCAGGTAATAAACCTGTCCACCAGAAAACTAATGATACAGATAAATAGGTTGAGATTGCAAATACATCCCATAATAATGGCGAGTTAAAGTTTACCCATAATGATCCAAATTGATTTGGAATAGGCAATACCCAATATCCCATCCAAGGACGTCCCATGTGAATGATCGGGAACAATCCTGCTTGGAATACGGCAAAAATTGTCATTGCTTCTGCAGAACGGTTAATTGCCATTCTCCATTTTTGACGGAATAGTAGTAATACTGCAGAGATAAGCGTACCGGCGTGACCAATACCAACCCACCATACAAAGTTAGTAATATCCCAAGCCCATCCAATGTTCTTGTTCAATCCCCAAACTCCAATTCCAGTTCCTACAGTATAAAAGATACATCCAAACCCCCATAACATTGCTGCTAAAGAAATATAAAATGCTATATACCAGTTTTTATTAGCTTGACCTTCAATTGGCTTCGCTATGTCTTCGGTAATATCATGGTAACTTTTAGTACCTAATATTAATGGTTCCCTAATGGGTGCTTCGTAATGAGACATCTTATACCTTAAATTTTAATTACGCTTCGTTTGTATTATTCACTTTTACTTGATACACTACATTTGGTTTTGTACCGATGTAATCTAACACGTGAAAAGCTCTTTTATCTGCTGCTAAATGAGAAACAGCGTCGTCTGTATTATTTACATCTCCAAATACAATTGCTCCTGTTGAACAAGCAGATGAACATGCTGTAGAGAACTCATCTTTCTCAACTTTTCTACCTTCTTTTTTTGCTTTTAAGATGGTAGCTTGCGTCATTTGAATACACATAGAACATTTTTCCATAACCCCTCTAGAACGAACTACAACATCTGGGTTTAACACCATTTTACCGTATTCATCATTCATGTTAAAGTCAAATTCATCATTATTACTGTAGTTAAACCAGTTAAAACGACGCACTCTATATGGACAGTTATTTGCACAGTATCTTGTTCCTACACAACGGTTATATGCCATTTGATTTTGACCTTGACGACCGTGAGAAGTTGCCGCTACTGGACAAACTGTTTCACATGGCGCTTTGTTACAATGTTGACACATCATTGGTTGGAATGCAACCGTAGGATTTTCTGCTTCTGTTTCTATTGTTGCAAATAAGTCTCCACCGCTTAATTCAAGGACTTTCTCAGCATATTGTCTTTCGATATCCTTCCCTGCAATCTTTGGAAATTTAGCAGCAAACTCTTGCATTGTAATTTTCCCTTCTTTTGAACCTACCTCAGCAACTTCAGAAGAATAATATCTATCAATACGCAACCAGTGCATATCTCTACCAACTCTTACTTCACTTTTACCAACAACAGGAACATTGTTTTCTGCATGACATGCAACAACACAGGCTCCACATCCAGTACAAGATGTTAAGTCGATTGATAAATTAAAGTGATGACCAACACTTCTATCGTGCTTGTCCCAAAGATCAACAGAATTTGCTTCTACTTCTTTGTGATTTAAAGAAGCTGATGCAGATTTATTCCAAGTCTGTTTTGGATCTACACTACTTGTTACTTCTTCTAGAGTTGCTTGCTTTAAAATATCGTTTCTACCAGCAATTGTTTTTTGTACTTGTGTACAAGCAAACTCGTGAGTTTTACCAACTTTCTCGATAGAAACCCCTGTTTGAATATGATTTGCATTGATATATAAAGGATATGCATTTACCCCAACTACCATTGCATCTTTTAAATTTTGTTGTCTACCATATCCTAATGCCAATCCAATAGAACCTTTTGCTTGTCCTGGTTGAATCATAACTGGAATATTAGATACTGTTACTCCGTTTACAGTTATAGTAGCATATTGACCATTGATAGCTCCATTGTCTTTTACTGGATTAGAGAAACCTAATTCTCTAGCATCTGGCATAGACATCGTAATGTAGTTATCCCAAGCAGCTCTTGTTAATGGATCTGGTAATTCTTGTAACCATGGATTGTTTGCTTGTTTACCATCTCCTAATGCAGTAGATGTAAATAAGTTTAATTCCATTGCTGATGTTTTTGTAGCTCTTTTTAATGCAGAAGCTGCCGCAGTAACATCTACAGATTTAGCAGAAACAATTGTTGAAACTGTTTTAGTAAAAGTTCCATCATGTAATGCTTGATTCCATGATTGACCACCTAATATATTTGAAGCCCAAAAAGCTTTTAAATAATCGTAGTAAGAAGTTGAGTTATCAGACCATTTTAATAATACGTCTTGTAATTGACGTGAATTAAATAATGGTTGAATCGTTGGTTGTACTAAACTATATACACCAGCTTTCAAAGAAACATCACCCCAAGATTCTAAATAATGAGAAGCAGGCAATGCAAATTCAGCAATACTAGCAGTTTCATCATTTTGATCAGACAATGCTACAGATAATTTTAACTTACTAATCGCTCCTTTTACATCTTTAGCAGCTGCTAAAGAATATGCTGGGTTTACATTATAAGTAATTAATCCTTTTAACGATCCAGATTTTAAATCTGCTACTAATTGAGCAACATCTGCATCATTACCTTGTCTTATATTATTCGTTGTATCTACGTCCATAACATCACTACTTAAAGCATTGTTAATTGCCATAGCAACTATTTGTGCGTTCTTATCGTTCAATCCAGTTACAACAACTCCTTTAGAACCAGCTTTCTTTAACTGATTTGCTGCTGCTTTAACAGCGGCATCTGCTTGGGTTGTGTTTGAAGGAATAGTAGCTCCTGTAACAGCATTGTATAAATTGATTAAAGCAAATACTTGTTCAGATGGTTTTACAATAACCCTTTTATCAGAATTTGCTCCAGTTAATGACATGTTAGATTCAAACTGAATATGACGAGACATTTTTCCTATTTCAGGCTTTCTACCTGCAACATAACTTTTATCGTAACCACCTTGCCAATCTCCTAAGAAATCTGCTCCAATAGAAACAATTACTTCTGCTTTATCAAAACGATATGTTGGTAAAGAACGAGTTCCGTAGATTGCTTCAAATGCATCTAAAGCTCCAGATTCTGAAACTGCATCATACACAACATGTTTTACGTTTGGATACACAGCAATAAACTCAGAAATAATTTTCTCAGTTGATGGACTTGCTAAAGACCCTGTTAACAAAACAACAGATTCGTTATTCGCTTTTAAGTCGTTCAGTTTCCCTACTATTTGTGTGTCTGCAGCATCCCAAGTTAAAAAAGACTCTTTATTTTGAGGTTCTTTTAATCTAAGTTGACTATCATATAAAGACAAAACAGATGCTTGAACACGAGCATTCGTAGCTCCATTAGCATCTTTGTTAGGTCTCACTAAAATAGGACGACCTTCTCTTGTTTTAACTAAAATATTTGCGAAGTCATACCCATCTGCAATTGTTGTTGCGTACCAATCTGCAACACCAACTGTAATATCATCTGGTTTTACTACATACGGAATTGATTTTCTAACCGGTCCTTCACAGGCAGCTAATGAAGCAGCTGCTGTTGTAAAACCAACATATTTTAAGAAATCTCTTCTTGATGTAGATGACGCGTCTAAAGTTTCTTTATCTCCTAAAAACTCATCTGTTGGAATTTCTTCTACAAATTCAGTTTTACTTAGCGTTTCAACAATAGAACTTCCTCTCAGTTCCTCAACACTTTGCCAGTATTTTTTGTTTGAAGCCATTTATATTTATTTATTTAATGATTGAACGTTTTAATTTTCAATCTTTTAATTTTTAATTTTTTGAATTAGTAATGACACTTACCACATTCCTTACCTCCTAATTGAGCAACTGTAACAGACTCAACTCCATACTTCTTAGATAACTGCTCGTGGATTTTTGTGTAATATGGATTACCTTTTAAATCTACTTTAGTTTCTTTATGACAATCAATACACCAACCCATTGTTAATGGAGAGAATTGATATACTTCATCCATAGTCTCAACTGGACCATGGCATGTTTGACATTTTAAACCTCCAACAGTTACGTGTTGTGAGTGATTAAAATATGCAAAGTCAGGTAAATTATGTACTCGTATCCATTTAACTGGCTGTGTGTTTCCTGTATATGCTAAATTATCAGCATCCCATCCCGCAGCTGTATATAACTTCTGAATTTCTTTATCTAATTCTGCTTTACCCATATTCATAGAAGCAATCTTCGTATCATCAGAAACTTCAGAAATATTCATATGACAGTTCATACAAACATTTAATGAAGGTATTCCAGATGTTTTACTATGCTTTGCAGAAGAGTGACAATATTGACAATCTATCTTATTATCTCCAGCATGTATAGCATGTGAAAATGCGATTGGCTGAATAGGTTGATAATCTTGATCAACACCTATTTGAGATAATGCACTAAACAATACATATGCAGTTGTAAGTGCTAAGAATATCACAAGCAATACATGTAAAAATGTATTTCTTTTAAACCCAACCCATAACTCTTGTAAGTTACCTATTACACCTGGTGTTTTTGGAGCTCCTTTTAATTCACTAATAACTTTTAATAAGCTAGAAATGATTAAGATTCCAACAATAATAACACTTATTAAGAGATACGTCAACCAAGGTGAAGCTTCTTTAACAACAGCAACATCCGTTGCTACAGCTCCCGGTTTTACAGGATCTCCAACAGTTGTGTAATAAATAATATCTTCGATATTTTTATCTGTTAACGCAGGAAAAGGCGTCATTGGCGACCCTTTAAACTCTTTAAAAATTGCAATTGCATCTGCATCACCAGACGCTCTTAATGCATTGTTATCTTTAATCCATGATTTTAACCAATCTGCTTCTCTTCTGTCGGCAACATTACCAAGTGCTGGTCCAGTTGACTTCTTATCTAACTTATGACAAGAAGAACATAGAGATTTAAACAATTTTCTACCTTCTTTTTGTTGTTCAGCATTCACAGCATCTTGTGCCTGAATAGAGAAACTCATTGTAAAAATTAAAAGGAAAGTAAAACTTTTAAGTAGTAATCTGGTTAATTTACTGTGTTTATCCACACTTCTCATACTATAAAATATAAATTTTCTATCTAGTTTGGGGCTTAATAATAATTCAAAACCTACAAAAACGAGCCTTTGAACAGCTCTACAAAAGTAGTATTTATCTCTAAATTTTGAAATGCTAATAGAATGTTAATTCTTAATTTATATCAATTCTAAATAAACACAAATACTAATCTTGTTTAAAACAAGTTGTTACTTTTGTACAAAAGTATTTGAACCATGAAATTAAAGTCAATTTTTACACATTTTTTAGTTGTTATTTGCTTAGGAACACTAAGTATTAGCGCACAAACTACAGCTAGCGAAGAGGTTAACTCATTAATAACAAAGAAACGGAAATTCAATAAAGAGAATGGTTACGGTTTCAGAATTCAGTTGTTTTATGGGTCAGAGACGAAAGCTAAAACTGAATTAAAATCATTTAAGATAAAATTTCCAAGCATCAAAACATATATTGACTACTCTAACCCTCCATATTGGAAATCTTTAGTTGGTGATTATAAAACAAGACTTCAAGCGGACAAGATATTAAATGACATTAAGATAAAATTTCCATCTGCGATTGTAGTTCCTAGATAAAGAAAGGCAATTTTACAGCATAAAAAAAAGGAGCGATACATCGCTCCTTTTTTTTATATATACTATTGAAATTTTCTTATTTCAATTTCTTTTTTACTGCTATTTCATGATATGCTTCAATAACATCTCCTTGTTTAATATCATTGTATCCTTTAATTTGAATACCACAATCATATCCTTTAGCAACTTCTCTTACATCATCTTTAAAACGTTTTAAGGCTTCTAAATTACCAGAATGGACAACAATCCCTTCTCTAATAATTCTAATCATAGAGTTTCTCATGATTTTACCAGACATTACCATACATCCTGCAATGTTACCAATTTTAGAGATTTTATAAACTTCTCTAATCTCAACATTACCTGTAATTTCTTCTTTCATGTCTGGAGAAAGCATTCCTTCCATTGCGTCTTTCAAGTCATTGATTGCGTCATAGATAATTGAGTAGTGTCTAATATCTACTTCTTCTTTATCTGCAACCGATCTTGCATTTCCTTGTGGACGAACATTAAATCCAATTACAATTGCATCAGATGCTGATGCTAATAATACATCAGATTCTGTAATTGCTCCAACTCCTTTATGAAGAATATTTACTTGAATTTCTTCAGTAGATAATTTCTGGAAAGAATCTGTTAATGCTTCTACAGAACCATCTACATCTCCTTTTAAGATAATGTTTAATTCTTTAAAGTCTCCTAACGCAATTCTTCTTCCAATCTCATCTAATGTTAATGTTTTCTGAGTTCTTACAGATTGCTCACGTTGTAATTGAGAACGTTTAGATGCAATTTGTTTTGCTTCTCTTTCGTCTTCAAAAACGTTGAATTTATCTCCAGCTTGTGGCGCTCCATCTAAACCTAAAATTGATACTGGAGTTGATGGGCTTGCAACTTTTAAGTTGTTTCCTTGATCATCGAACATAGCTCTAACTTTACCACTATGCTTACCAGCTAACATATAATCTCCAATTTTTAATGTACCCGATTGCACTAAAATTGTAGAAACATACCCTCTACCTTTATCTAATAAAGCCTCAACAACAGCTCCGTTCGCTAATTTGTTTGGATTTGCTTTTAATTCTAAAAGCTCAGCCTCTAATAAAACTTTTTCTAATAATTCTTCAATACCTTGTCCTGTTTTTGCAGAAATCTCTTGTGACTGAATCTTACCTCCCCAATCTTCAACTAATAAATTCATAGCTGATAATTGCGTTTTTACATTGTCTGGGTTTGCGTTTGGCTTATCAACTTTATTGATTGCAAAAATAATAGGAACTCCTGCTGCTTGCGCATGACTAATTGCTTCTTTTGTTTGCGGCATCACATCATCATCAGCTGCAACTACAATAATAACTAAATCTGTAACTTGAGCTCCACGAGCACGCATTGCTGTAAAAGCCTCGTGACCTGGAGTATCTAAAAATGCTATTTTCTGATCTCCAACCTTTACAGAATACGCACCAATATGTTGTGTAATTCCTCCAGATTCTCCTTCAATAACATTTGCTTTTCTAATATAATCTAATAAAGATGTTTTTCCATGATCTACGTGACCCATTACCGTAATAATTGGCGCACGAGTTTCTAAATCCTCTTCATTATCTTCAATGGTAACAATTGCTTCTTCTACTTCTGCACCAACAAATTCTACCTTATAATTGAATTCTTCTGCAACAATAGTTAATGTTTCAGCATCTAAACGCTGATTCATCGTTACCATCATTCCAAGAGACATACATGCAGAAATAACATTAATTACTGGCACATCCATCATTGTAGCAACTTCACTTACCGTAACAAATTCTGTTGCTTTTAAAATCTTGTTATCTGCAGCAGCTATTTCTTGATCTAAATCTGACTGCTGACGGTGTTGATCTCTTTTATCTTTACGATATTTTGCTCCTTTACCTTTATTAGATTTCCCTTGAAGTCTTTCTAATGTTTCACGTACCTGTTTTTGTACCTCTGCTTCTGTTGGTTCTTCTTTTTTAACCGCAGGTCTTACAGGACCTCTTGGTTTAAATCCACCTCTAGTATTTCCTGCTGGACTTCTTCTTGGCGCATTTGCTCCAGCTCCTCCAGGGTTATTTCTATTGTTATTTGCAGGCTTTACAATTCTCTTTCTTTTCTTCTTAGCATCATTAGCAGCGGTAATACCTGCAGCTTTTGGATCTGGCTTTTTCTTCTTTGGTCTTTCGAATTGCTTTAAATCAATTTTCTGTCCTGTTATTCTTGGCCCATCAAGTTTCTTGTACTGAGTCGTCAATTTCTCTGCGTTCTCTACATTTACTTCTGGCTCTTCAATATTTTTAGCTTGTTTTGCTGGCTTAACAACATTTTTCTTAACGGCTTCTTTCTCAATAGGAGCTTGAACCTTAGGCTTAGCAGGTGCTGTCTTCTCTATTTTAGTTTCTACCGTTTTTTCTTGAACAACTTCTACCTCTTTAACAGCAGCAGGAACAGGAGCATCTTCTTTTACTTCCACTACCACTTTCTCTTTAATCGGTTCTGCAATTTTTTCAATTTGTTTTTCAACAATTTCTTTTTTACCAGATAGTGTATCAATATCAATTTTACCAACTGTTTTTATCTCTAGCTTTTCTGCTTTAGCTTTTAAAACTTCTCTTTTAGCTTCTTCTTCTAAACGTTTTTTATCTTGTTTAGCTTCCAATTCTAGACGCATGGCTTCTTTTTCCTTTCTCTTCTCTTCCCCCACCTCTTTTGAAGCTGCCTTCTTCGTTTTGTCTGTCTGAAAACCATCAAGTAATACTTGATATATTTCTCCTGATATTTTGGTAGTAGGACGTGCTTCTATATCGTGCCCTTTTTTTGATAAATGCTCTACCGCTCTATCTAAAGAAATATTTAATTCTCTTAAAACTTTATTAAGCCTCGTTGTTTTGCCTTCAGCCATATATATTTTTGTTTAGCCTTTAAAGAAAATACACTTTATACATTGTATAGTTATACTCTCCGAATAATTTATAATTGTCCGATTAAAAAATTAATCTTCAAACTCTTCTTTTAATATTTTTTGAATCTCTAGAATTGTTTCCTCTTCTAAATCAGTTCTTTTTAACAATTCTGAAACGTCTTTTTCTAATACGCTTCTTGCTGTATCTAAACCTATTTTCTTGAATTCGTCAATTACCCATCCTTCGATTTCATCACCAAATTCTGTTAATTCAACATCCTCGTCTTCTATTCCTTCACGTTGAACATCAATTTCATAACCAGTCAATTGACTTGCCAATCTAATATTCACTCCGCCCTTACCAATTGCTTTAGAAACCTCTTCTGGTTTTAAAAAGACACTTACACGTCCTTTTTTACCACCAATCACTTCTTCTGCTGGTTTGATCTCCATTGAAACAATTTTTGCTGGACTTAATGCTCTAGCAATAAATAATTGTTCGTTTTTAGTATAATTGATTACGTCAATATTTTCATTTCCTAATTCACGAACAATTCCATGAATACGAGAACCTTTCATACCAACACAAGCTCCAACAGGATCAATTCTATCATCATAAGAATCTACAGCTACTTTTGCTTTCTCTCCTGGTATTCTTGCAACTCCTTCAATTGTAATTAACCCGTCAAAAACCTCTGGAATTTCTTGCTCAAATAATTTTACTAAAAATTCTGGTGAAGTTCTAGATAAAATAATCGCCAATTTTGTTCCTCTTAATTCTACTGATTTAATTACACCTCTAACAGAATCTCCTTTTCTAAAAAAGTCTGAACGAATTTGTTCGCTTTTTGGCAATACCAATTCGTTCCCTTCATCATCTAATAAGATAACTGCGTTGTGACGAATGTGGTGTACTTCTGCACTATAAATCTCCCCTTCTAAATCTTGAAATTGCTTAAAGATATTAGTACTATCATGTTCTTGAATCTTTGAAATTAAATTTTGGCGTAGTGCTAAGATTGCTCTTCTTCCTAAATCAATTAACTTCACCTCTTCAGATACATCTTCACCAATTTCAAAATCTGGTTCAATTTTCTTTGCCTCTGCTAATTCGATCTCTTCATTATCATCTTCAGAGAATCCATCTGCTACCACAATTCTGTTTCTCCAAATTTCTAAATCTCCTTTATCTGGGTTGATAATAATATCAAAATTATCATCTGATCCAAACTTACGTTTCAATGCAGCTCTAAAAACCTCTTCTAAAATAGACATTAATGTTACTCTGTCTATACTTTTATTGTCTTTAAATTCCGAAAATGAATCAATTAAACCTATATTTTCCATTCAATTCTTATTAAAAAATTATCTTCACTTTTGCCTCTTTTATCTCTTGAAATGCTATTGTTGCAGTTTTTTCAACAGTTACTTTTCCTTTACCAATTGGCTTAGGCTCTCTCGCTTTCCATGTTAAAACGATACTCTCTTCATTCACTTCTTTTAAGGTTCCTTCTACTAATTCTTCATTAGTTTTAACCTTTAATATTCTATTCAGGTTTTTTAGATATTGCCTTTTAACCTTTAGCGACTCCGCGATATCTGGCGAAGTAACTTCTAACGCAAAATCTACGTCCTCTTTCTCAAAATTATTCTCAATAGCTCTATTGATTCGCATACACTCACTTAAAGGAACACCTGAATCTCCATCTACAATAATCTGAATTTTATTGTCTGGTGAAAAAGATAGATCAATTAAGAATAAGCTCTCATTTTCTGCTAATGCTTCCTCTAGTAAATCTTGTATTATTTTCTTATCCATTTTAGATATAAAAAGAGGGGCTATTTAGCCCCCTTCATTCTTCTTTTACGTTATTTTCGCTGCAAATATACTAACTTATTCATTAATACCCAAATAGGTTGGGGTCAATTTTTTTCGTACATTTAAACACCTCTTGTAACTTTTATTAAAAACTTACAACATGAAAACAATTCTAGTTCCTTTAGATTTTTCTATACAGTCAGAGCATGCAATTAAATTAGCTTCAAAAATCGCAAATAAAACAGACATTAAAGTGTTCCTTTTGCACATGATAAAAATGCCAGAGGGACATGTAGACATGAGTTCTGGAAGCCACTTCGGCATTCCACAAAGTATGCATTACATCCAAAAAGCAACAGAAAAAATACTGCATTTAAAAGCACAATTCTTCAACGAATCTATTACTGTAAAATACGCCATTCGTTTTGACCCTCCATATGATGGTATCTTAAAGTTTAGCGCTAGGGTAAAACCAGATTTAATTATTATGGGCTCAAAAGATAAATCTATTATCGATGAACTCTTAGTAGGAGCACTAGCCAAGAAAGTTGCCAAAGAGTCTAAAATACCTATTCTAGCGATCAACAAAGACCCTAAAAATCTAAAAATAAAAGAATTGGTTTTTGTTTCTGACTTTGAAGAAGAAAGCAGAAAATCGTTTGAAGTATTATTAGATTTTACTCAGAAATTTGAAAGCAAAATCCATTTGCTAAATGTAAATACGATGAGTCGATTTAAGAGTACGAAAAAAGCGAAACAAAAAATGAATGCGTTTTTACTCAAGTACAAAAACCCCAAACACTCAATTAACGTCTACAATGACGATTCTGTAGAAAAAGGTGTTTTGAATTTTTCTAAAGAAGTTAATGCAGATCTTATTGCTCTTTCTGCTCATGAAAGAAGTGGGATTTCTAGGTTATTTAACAAAAGTATCAGCAAGAGCATCTCTAAAAAAACACTGAAGCCGGTATTTACTTTCTTTATTTAAAGCCTTTTAGTGAAAAAATTACACATAAAAAAAACCCAATCCTTAAAGGATTGGGTTTCATAATGCTTGGTTGGCCTACAAGGACTCGAACCTTGAATGTCGGTACCAAAAACCGGTGTGTTACCAATTACACCATAGGCCAATTGCGGGTGCAAATTTAATTCAAACTTTTAATCCTGCAAACATTTTTTTGCTTTTTTTAATTTTAACAATTATTTATTACAGTAAATTGCTCATAACCACAATATACAAGGCGATTTTTACATATAAAATTAGTAAATTCGCCACACATATTTAAAACTGACTATGACATTATCTACCTATAATAAATGGAATACAATTACTGGATGGATTGTATTTGCAATCGCTTTAATTACGTATGCGCTAACAACGGAACCAACTGTTAGTGCCTGGGATTGTGGCGAATACATTTCAACATCCGTTAAGTTAGAAGTTGGTCATCCACCAGGAGCTCCATTATTTCAAATGCTTGGAGCCTTCTTTGCAATGTTTACTACTGACCTATCTCAAATTGCAAAAATGGTCAACTTTATGTCTGCTTTAGCCAGTGCGTTTACAATTCTGTTTATGTTTTGGACAATTACCAATTTGACTAAAAAAATGACCGCTAAAGAAGATCAATTGTCATTAGGAAGCATAATTGCAATTTTAGGAAGCGGAGTTGTTGGCGGATTAGCCTATACTTTTTCAGATAGTTTTTGGTTTAGCGCAGTAGAAGGAGAAGTGTATGCAATGTCATCTTTTTTAATGGCAATTTTATTTTGGCTAGGTTTAAAATGGGAAAATGAAATGCATTTACCACGTGGAAATAGATGGCTACTATTAATCAGTTTTGTAGTCGGATTATCTTTTGGAGTACATATTTTATCATTATTAGTGATACCAGCAATTGTAATGCTGTACTTCTTTAAAATGTATCATACCATTAATTTAAAAACGACAGCAATCGCCTCAGTTATATCTGTATTGATTCTAGCTTTTGTTTTTAAATTTTTATTCCCATATACCCTACAGTTTTTCAGCTCTACAGAATTATTTTTCATAAACACCATTGGTTTACCGTTTAATTCTGGAAGTATCATTGCAGGAATCGCCTTAATTGGTGCTTTCTTTTACGGAATTAAATATACCCGTAAGAAAAACAAAGTGCATCTAAATACCTTAATCTTATCTGTGTTATTTATCATGGTTGGATTTTCATCTTGGTTGATGTTGCCAATTAGGGCAAATGCAAACACAACTATAAACGAAAATAACCCATCAAGTGCAAGAGAATTATTAGCCTATTATAATAGAGAACAATACGGAGATGCAAATGTATTTTATGACACGTATTATTCTAATGATGGAACACAAGAATACAAAAAAGACAGCAATGGAAATGAGTTTCCTGTTACAAAGGATGGAAAACCTAAATATGAAAAAGACCTAATAAACAATAAATATATAATTGTAAACGACTACAAAAACACTATCCCTGTTTACGCATCAAAACATAAAGGTTTTATACCAAGAATGGTAGATCCAAGTAGGGAATTAGAATACAAAAGGATCGCTGGTATTCCTGAAAACGCTAAAAGACGTCCAACTTTTGGAGAGAACTTGCATTTTATGGCTTCCTTCCAATTTGGATATATGTATGGTAGATATTTTATGTGGAATTTTGCTGGTAGACAAAACGATACTCAAGGAAATTTAGACTTATTTAATGGAAATTGGATTAGTGGTATTGATTTTATTGATGAAGCTCGCTTAGGATCACAACAACAATTGCCTGATGAAGTTAAAAATAACAAAGGAAGAAACGCATATTACTTTCTCCCATTAATACTTGGTCTAATCGGCTTACTCTATCAAGTAAAGTTCGATAAAAAGAATTTTTATTCATTATTCCTGTTTTTTGCATTTACAGGTTTTGCCGTAATATTTTATACAAACCCAAAATCATTTGAGGTAAGAGAAAGAGATTATGCCATTGTAGGCTCCTTTTATATTTTTGCCATTTGGATAGGATTTGGAGTTTTTGCTTTGTTTCAATATTTAAAACATCTTGGAAATAAGAAGATGATTGCAATAGCGGTTTCTGTAGTTTCATTACTAGCCGTACCAACTTTAATGGCATCAGAAAACTGGGACGACCATGATAGATCTAATCGATACACAACACGTTTAAATGCACAAGCGTATTTAGAATCTTGTGATCCAAACGCCATTATGTTTACCATTGGAGATAATGACACCTTCCCGCTTTGGTATATGCAAGAAGTAGAAGGAATTCGTAGAGATATTAAATTAGTTAATACAAGTTTATTTGCTACAGATTGGTATATCGACCAAATGAAAAGAGCAACGTATGAAGCGCCTCCAATTCCGTCTCAATTAACACACGACAAATACAAAACCGGATCTTTGGAAATTGTATATCATAAACCACACCCACAGTTTCAAGATTCAATTATTGGAATTAAAGACTTTATGAGATGGATAGAAAGCAGCAACCCTGTAACATATCATGATAATGGAGATGAAAAAATAAAGACCTACCCTACAAATAGAATTAGAATTCCTGTAAACAAAGAAAATGTTTTAAAAAGCGGAATTGTTACAGCAAAAGATGCTGATAAAATAGTAGACCATATTGACATTACAATCGATGATAGATATTTGACAAAAAACAGAATTTTAATGTTAGACATCTTAGCTAATTTTGATTGGAAACAACCCTTGTACTTTACAGGAGGAGCAAATGACAATGGCGAATATATATGGTTAAAAGATTATTTGCAATTAGATGGGATGGCATATAAGCTTGTACCAATCATAACACCGATGAAAACGTATAATGCTGCCGGAGAAATAACACATGAGAAAACCATGTTTGACATGGGTAGAATTGATTCTGAAAAGATGTATGCGTACTTTCAGAAATTAGACTGGAGAAATATTAATGATGGCAAAATTTACATTGACGAACAAACGCGTAAGAATGCCATTTCTCTTCGTAACAATATGCTCAGATTAGCAGAAACTTTTGCGAATGAAAATAATTTTGAAAAAGCAGAAGAAATATTAGATCTATCATTAGATAAAATGCCAATAAGAGATTTTGGCCATATTAGTATTGCTTTAGGGTATCCAGAAATTTACTACAAAATTGGCAATGTTGAAAAAGCGAGAAAAACGATAGAGACATTAATAGACATGACCCAACAAAAATTACTTTGGTACAGTACATTTGACGATAGTTATTTAACTATTATTGTTCCTGAAGTTCAAAGTGAATTATCAATATACAAACAATTCATCTTAGAGCAAATAGTTGAAAATAATGAAAAAGACAAAGAGTACATTAAAAAACTCCAAGAGGATTTTATGACCACCTTAAGTTTATTCAGCCATTTAATGTCAGAATAATAAATCTTCAATGAAACTATATCTTACCAAAACGCCATGTATAATTCAATCTTTATTAAAGAATTATACGTGGCGTTTTTTTACGAAGAAAAAAGAGATTTACTTAACTTTTGATGATGGACCAACTCCAGAAATTACCGATTGGGTTTTAGATACATTAAAAGAATACAACGCTAAAGCTACCTTTTTTTGCATTGGAAAAAACGTAGTTGAAGAACCTGAAATTTACACTAGAATTCTGGCAGAAAACCATCAGATAGGCAATCACACACACAATCATAAAAACGGCTCTAAAACCGATATAAAACCATACATAAACAACATTCTGGAAGCGGAAAAACAGTTAGAAAACCCTTCTAAACTATTTCGCCCACCATATGGAAGAATTAAAAGGAAACAAGCTCAAAAAATTAAGAGTTTAGGGTATACTATAATTATGTGGGATGTTTTGAGTGCGGACTTTGACACTACTATTCGCAAAGAAAAGTGTTTGCAAAATGTATTAAAGAATACAAAAAACGGAAGTATCATCGTTTTTCACGACAGTATTAAAGCCGCTAAAAACTTACAATATACATTACCTAAAGTACTGGAGCACTTCTCTAAAAAAGGATATCTTTTTAAAGCAATTTCTTAAACGTATTGCTGAACCAGACCAATTAAAGTATTGGCATCTTGCTCACCCGTTTGACGCCATTTCATTTCCCCTTTTTTATAAATCATAAAAGTAGGGTTTCCTTTAACACGCAAGGTATCTGCTAAGATTTCATTCTTTTTAATATCAATCTTAATCACCTTTGCTTTATCTCCCAATGCGGCAGCAACATCTCTCAATATATCAAGATTGTTTTCTTCATTATCCCAGTCGAAATAAAAATCGATCAACACAGGTTTTTCTACATTAATTAATTCTCCAAATTTTGTCATAATATAAATTTTTTGGGGGAAAAAAACTAACAAACAGTTCGTTTGCTCAACCACAAATATAGTAATTCTAAATAAACCAACTGATTATCAGGCTTTTTTCAGTTCTATGACTGTGATTTCTGGCCAAATTCCAACTCTTCCTGGAAAGGCATGATACCCAAAACCTCTGTTTACATTTATATATCTTCCAAATTCCTCATACAATCCTGCCCATTGTTTGTAGACATATTTAGATGGACTCCATTTAAACCAACCAGGAATTTCTATGCCCATTTGTAAACCATGGGTATGCCCACTTAAAGTTAATTGATAATTAAAATCGTCTTGTTTTACTTTGTACTCCCAATGACTAGGATCATGACTCATTAAAATCTTAAAATCTTCTTTTTTAATATTTACTGATGCCCGCTGTAAATCTCCAGCTTGATTGAATCCTTTTCCCCAATTTTCTACTCCTAAAAGCGCTATTTTTTGTCCGTCTTTTTCTAAATAACGATGTTCATCTAGCAATAAATCAAACCCAATTTTTTTATGAACATCTTTTACGTCTTGAAAATTTTTAACTTTATCTTCTGGGTTTTTCCAATCCATATAATCTCCATAATCATGATTTCCAAGGATAGAATATTTACCTTCTTTAGCTTCTAGTTGGGAAAAAACACCAATCCAATCATCCATCTCATCTGCTTTATTATTTACAATATCTCCTGTAAACAGCATTAAATCAGATTTTTGCTCGTTGATTAAATCAACTCCATATTGTATCTTTTCTTTATTGGTAAAACTTCCTGAATGAATATCAGAAATTTGTGTAATTGTATAGCCATCAAAAGCTTCAGGTAAATCATCAAAAATTAACTGATGTTTTATCACTTTATAATTGTACTTCCCTTGAATAATTCCGTAAATAAAAGCTGTGAAAGGTATTGCAGCCAAGCCTAAAGCTAATTGCGAAATAAATTTCCTTCTTCCTCCTAAAGACTTCGTTTCTCCATTTGAAATGGCAGAAATCAATTTTAAAATCCATCTATAAAAATCTTCCCCAAAAAGGAGCATAATAATCACTAACTTAGGAATAGAAACGGTTAACAATAAGCCCATTGCCATTTGAAATTGAGGTGTTTGTCCGTCACTTCTAGAATAGGTTAATATCGTTATAAAAAAGTTGATATAAATCGCAATACTTACAAA
>JBLFXB010000015.1:0-29385 GCA_047611925.1 Polaribacter sp. | reverse complement strand
GGGTGCTCCTTTTAATTTGATGCAAAACATTCCTATTGCTGCTGATGAAATTGAATCGTTAATGAATCAATAATTTAAAGAAGATAAATAAAAGTTAAAGCGGGTGAAAACTCGCTTTTTTTATGCGAAAAAAAGTAGCTTCGCGATTCATAATTAATTTATGGTGAAAAATCCAAATAGAAAAAAACAAGCTACAATTCTTCGTGGTTTTAGAAAAGTACATAGAACAATGGGCGCAACGCTGTTTGTTTTCTTTTTTGTGATTTCTGTGAGTGGCTTATTTTTGGGTTGGAAAAAGAATAGTTTCGGAATTTTATTATCAAAAACTCACCAAGGAACATCTACAGAATTAAAAAATTGGTTGCCTTTAGATAGTTTAGAGAAGAATGCTTTTATGTATTTAAAGGATGAAATATCCAACGATATTTCAGTAACCGTTAAGAGGATAGACATTCGAAAAAGTAAAGGCGTTGTAAAATTTGTTTTTACTGATTACTACGGCGTTCAATTGGATGGTTCTACAGGAAATTTGCTGTCTATTGAAAGAAGATATTCTGATTTTATTGAAGAGCTTCATGATGGTTCTGTGTTAGATACTTATTTTAAAACAAAGGGTAATCCTATCAAATTGGTGTATACTACAGTAATGAGTATAGCCTTGTTGTTATTTACGATTACTGGTTTTTGGCTTTGGCTAGGGCCAAAGAGGATGAAAAGAAGACCGTAGAAAAGCTCTCAAAATTAATTTATTCATTTGCAGTTTTCTTTTTCACTAGCAAGTTAGCAAAAATAAAAACAAATACTGCTGGCAACACCCAACCCAAACTAAATTCTGAGAACGGAATGTAACTTTGAATTCCGGTTAAGCTTTCTGGATTGATAATGAACTTTAAAAAATCAGGAATGCTAAAGAAGAAAGTAACACCGACAACAGTTTTAAATACAGCAGGTGATGCTAATTTTTCTGGCAATACATTTAGTAGAATTAGAATGATGGTAATTGGGTAAATAAACATCAAAGCTGGTAAGGCAATTACAATGATGTAATGCACATCAAATTGACCAATTAAAACGCCTAAAACACAACTAATAATAGCAGTGATTAAATAGGTTTTTTGAGAATTATTAAACAATCCTTTAAAGTAATCTGCTGTTCCGGTTATAATTCCGACTGCAGTTGTAAAACAAGCCAACGCAACCAATACACTTAAAAATGTGGTTCCAACGTTTCCTAATGCTTGCGTGCTTAAACTCGATAATATTTCTGTTCTGGTTGCTTCTTTTGCAAAAGTTGCACTGTACTGTACTCCGCTGTAAATCAATCCTGCATAAATGATTAATAACCCAACGCCTGCTACAATTCCAGCTTTTGTAATCAATTCTTTTTTGAGTGTAAAAGAGGTGTCTTTGTTAAAGTTCATTGAGATTACTAAAACGCCACCAACTACAATCGCTCCAATAGCATCAAAGGTTTGGTATCCTTCTAATAATCCACTGACAAAAGGCGTGTCAAAAGTTGTTAAATTTATTGCTTCTGGAGTAGTGGTAACACCTACAAAAATGACTGCTAATAGAATAATGATGATAAAAGGAGTTAAGTATTTTCCAATTAGACTCAATATTTTTGAGCGATTCATCACGAAAATAAACACCAAAATAAAATAGATCAAACTAGTCCATAAAGACGAGGTTCCTAAAAAAGGAGCAATGGCCATTTCGTGCGTAACAGAAGCCGTTCTTGGTGCGGGTAAAGCAATAGAAATCGCATATACAATCAAACAGTATATGAAGCTAAAAGCGGGTGATACTTTTTTGCCGAAATCGTACATGGTTCCTTGTAAGCGTGCGTGCGCCATAATTCCAATAATGGGAATAATAACTGCAGTCACAAAAAAACCAAGTGTAACAATACTCCAGTTTTCACCAGATTGCACTCCTAAAAAAGGAGGTAGAATTAAATTCCCAGCTCCAAAAAACATAGAAAACAACGCAAAACCAGTGATAAAGATCTCTTTTGTTTTATTCACTTAAGAACGTTTCTTGAAAAGCACTATAAAAAAGTTGCTAATAATATAGAGTACAGAGATGCTAATTAATAAAAACTTAGCTGCAGCAAAATAGTAAGCTACAGAGGCCCAATATTGATATGAACTTCCAGTCAATAATTTAATTAAACACACATTTTCTACAGCCTCAAAAATAACTACAATAAACATCGTCCAAATAAGAATTTCTCCTGTTCTATAAAAAGGTTTTCCAATCCATAAACGCTCATTTAGTTTGTGAATTAGTAATGAGATAAATAAGGTGTAGATCAATAAAAAGAAAAAGTCGTACCCTAAACTTAACCCAGCAAATATCTTTGCTAAAGGAGACCAAGAATCTAATATTTCTTGAGAGCGTTCTAGTGTTTTTGAAAATTCAAAAGAAATAATTCCATTTGGGGTAATTTTGTTGATCAAATACGTGTCAAAATAACGCATTGTAACCATGGAAACTATTAATAAATAGAATAATGAAAAGGTCAGCTTTTTCTTAGTTTTTTGTGAGGTATTAGCAAATGGAGAGGTGAACATTTTGAGTGATTATTAAGGTTTTGTCCACTAAAGATACATATTTTTGTGTGATGCAAGATTCTATTATTTATAAAAATACAAAAATTTCATTTTCAACCGAAGGAAAAGGGACTGCTGTTGTTTTATTACATGGCTTTTTAGAGAATTTAACCATGTGGAATGCTGTTGTCGCTTCTTTTTCTGAAAAAAAACGTGTTATTTGTATTGATTTATTAGGTCACGGACAAACGGAGTGTTTGGGGTATGTGCATACAATGGAAATCATGGCAGAAGCCGTAGCGGCTGTTTTAACACATTTAAAAATCAGAAAATCTATTTTTATTGGGCATTCTTTAGGGGGCTATGTAGCGTTGGCTTTTGCAGAGAAAAACCCAGATAATGTAAAAGGTTTGTGTTTGATGAATTCTACAACAAGAGCTGATGATGCTACTCGAGTACAACTAAGAAACAGAGCGGTTGAAGCGGTGAAAAATAATTATGAAAACTTGGTTAAGATGTCAATTGCAAACTTGTTTAGACCCAAAAACAGAACGCTGTTTAAAGCTGAAATTACAGCGATAAAGGAAGAGGCTTTAAAAACACCTTTACAAGGCTATATTGCTGCTCAAGAAGGAATGAAAATTAGAAATGATAGAGAAGTGTTGTTGCATTTTTCTCCATATAAAAAGATGTTGATTCTTGGAAAAAAAGACCCTGTGTTGGATTATAATGAGTTGTTAGATCAGGTTAAAAACACAGAGGTAGAAGTTGTAGAATTCCCTGACGGACATATGAGCCATATTGAAAATAGAGACGAATTGATAATCGCATTAAAAGGCTTTGTCAAGAGTTGCTAAATTAGGTCATAAAAAAACTCGCAAAGATTAATTGCGAGTTTTTTTTATAAACTATAGTTGTTTTATTCTTCTTTCAAAGCGTTCCAACCTTGTGCTTTTAGCTCCATTTCTTGTCCTCCTCTAGTTACTAAACTCATACCTTGGCTTTCTTCGAGAATATGTCCAATAATAGAAAAATTTGGATTCCCTTTTATCTTGTCAAAATCAGCAATTGGTACAGTAAATAACAATTCGTAATCTTCACCTCCACTTAATGCAATCATTGTAGAATCCATATTGAATTCTTCAGCAGCAGAAATTACTTGAGGATCTAAAGGTAATTTATCTTCATAAATTTTACAACCCACTTTAGATTGTGAACAGATATGCATAATTTCAGAAGACAACCCATCAGAAATATCAATCATAGAAGTTGGTTTTACTTCTAATTCTTTTAACATTCCAGATACATCTTTACGAGCTTCTGGTTTTAATTGACGCTCTATTAAATAGGTGTAATTATCTAAATCTGGTTGATTTTCTGGGTCAACTTGAAATACTTGTTTTTCTCTTTCTAATACTTGTAACCCTAAATAAGCAGCTCCTAAATCTCCAGTAACTACAACTAAGTCAGATTCTTTAGCGCCATTTCTGTACACAATATCTTCTTTATCGGCTTTACCAATTGCAGTAACAGAAATCAACATTCCTTTTGTTGATGAAGTAGTATCTCCACCAATTAAATCAATATTATAGGTCTCACAAGCTAATTGAATTCCAGCATACAACTCTTCAATTGCTTCTAGTGGAAAACGGTTAGAGACAGCAATAGAAACTGTGATTTGCTCAGCAATTCCGTTCATTGCATACACATCAGATAAATTCACCATTACCGCTTTATATCCTAAATGTTTTAACGGCATGTAGCTCAAATCAAAATGCACACCTTCAATCAATAAATCGGTAGTAACTAAGGTTTGCTTTTTTGAAGCGTCTAATACAGCAGCATCATCTCCAACAGCTTTTACTGTTGAGGTATGATTTGTTTTAAAATGAGTTGTTAAATGCTTAATTAATCCGAACTCTCCTAGCTCAGATAACGACGTTCTATCTTGGTTTTTATCTTCTAACATGCCGCAAAGGTACGGCAATTCTTATGATTAAAAAGAATGATAAATTAGAAAATATATGCATAAAAAACCGTGGCACTTTTTAAAAATGCACCACTGTTAAGTTTGTAATCTGTTCGGGTTATTTTACAAAATAATATTTAAAAACTGGGTATTCTACCCTTTTAGAAGCGACTCCTTGAGATTTTAAATACGCATCAAAGAAATTCCAAGTAACCAAACCATCATCAGATTTTGGTTCTAACATATAGAAAGCCAGGTTTGTTAATGGTTGCGCCATGTCAATCCAATAATCTCCCTTTTTAAAAGTTCTTGTTGCAGGTTTATATGTGCCTTTTACAGTGGTCATATTATGTCCTTCGAACTTACGAGTAGCGTTTTTTAATTCGGTAATCATAAATACTTCTCCCGTTGCTTTTTTGCGTCTTTTTAACTCGGTAACTTTTATCCCTTGTTTTCTTAGATGTTCTGCAATCGGCTTCATAGATTTTGGCAAGAAATACCCTCTTGGCAATGTGGTGCTAACTGTTGCATCAAACCTTGAAAGATTGGTTACGTCTTTTACATCAATAATTTTTCCAGAACGGATATAGCTTTTATCTCCTTTGTTGTTGATGTACGGAGTGTAATCATAGGTTCTATAATTAGGTATCTTTTTATCTAAAGCAACCATTTTAAAACGAACTCCCTTTTTTGCTTTTCCGGCATTTTCAATCACATTATTGATGGCGTCTTTTTCTGCTTTCGCATTAATTGCCATCATCTTTTTACCATTTTTATTTGTAAATTCTAAAATCTCTGCAACAAAACCATACGTTCCATTCATGCGTTTATAAAAACGATCGTGGGCAAAAGACTCACTTAAAATCCCAATTTTGTTACGCAAGCCCATTTGGTTTACCAAATATCTAGGATGATGATTGTACGTGTAAATGGCTGTTGGTGGCCAACCTTGTTTGGTGTTGTAATATCCGTAAGGACCAATTTTTACGTTGTAGTTTTCATCTGTTTTTTTTACTACTTCTGGAAGTAAAACATCCCACGTAAAATTATAGGGCGCTTTTTCTCCTGCAGAATGATAACTAGGTGCGTATGTGATTCCGTAACCATGCCAAGTGCCATTTGTAGTATGTAAATCTACCAACATTTCAGGGTTCCATTTGTTCAATACATTCTGAATTAATCCATTGGTTTCAAGCCCTTCCATTTTAATTCCATCTCTGTTCAGATCCAACCCTTGACTGTTTGATCTAATTCCAACTTCAACCGGACTATCTTCTTGAGATGGTCTTCTCCCTTTTTTCATTTTATCGTTAGAATCCGCATTATAAATAGGAGCAAATAAAAGGATTTGGTTATTTAGTAAATGTTTTTTATCTCCTAATAAAATATCCCGCATTAATTGTTGAATAACCTCTTTTCCCTCTACTTCTCCAGAGTGAATATTCCCTTGAATATACAATACTGGTTTTCCAGATGTCATTGCTTCCGTAGGGGAAGATACTTTTGGGTTTGCTAACACAACAACCGGAATTTTCTTTCCTTCTTTACTCGTTGCCATGTATTCTAAATGCAACAAGTCGGTTCTTTTTTGCAATGCAGTTATGTAAGTCATCACTTCTGCGTAGGTAGATGTTTTCTGGTAATTTGTTTTAACCGGAGTCGTGATTAATTCATTTGGCCAAGGGTGTTGTTGTGCAGAAATTTGTAAAGCGATAAAGCACAAAAATGCAGTGATAATGCGTTTCATTTGGTTTATTTTTTGATTGGAATAAAAGTAAGTTTAATTCCTTAATCATAAGGTTTACAGCCTTTTTTTAACAGTTCGTTAACAAGTTCTTCTAATTTTGTACATGGGCGATTTTGACTTTTCTTGTCGTTGAAAACTTAAAAAAACGGATTTTAAATTTATTACCTTTGTTTGTTGTTGAAAACTTAAAATAACTTGAAATGAAATATAGGTATACTTTTTTGCTAAGCATTATTATACTGTTACTACTTAGTTCTTGTTCTAAAGACGATAAAATTATAATTACTGATACAGATGCAGATGGTATAGAAGATGTTATTGATAATTGTGTAAGTTTAATAAACTCAGACCAAAAAGATACAGACGGAGATGGTATTGGCGACGTGTGTGATACAGATGATGATAATGACACCATACTTGATGTAATTGATAATTGTCCATTAATAGCGAATACAGATCAAAAAGATACGGACGGAGATGGCATTGGCGATGTGTGTGATGATTTATCATTGAAAAGGCAAGTTTGTACAGGTGGTTTTGCAGGAGCATATCCTTGTAATAATTACGATTTAATGATTCAAGTAGATTTAAATACAATGTCTGCAACTGCAGCAAATGATTCTTGGGGATGGACGGACCCAACAACAAATAGAGAATATGCTATTGTTGGATTGAACAACGGAACAGCATTTATAGATATTACAGATACTGAAAATGTAATTTATTTAGGGAAGCTACCAACAGCAACAACAAGTAATTCTTGGAGAGATGTTAAGGTGTATAAAAATCATGCATTTATTGTAAGTGAAGCGACTAATCACGGAATGCAAGTTTTTGATTTGACAAAGCTGCGAAATATAACGTCAAATTTACCAAAAACATTTTCTGCAGATACTCATTTTACCGAATTTGGTAGCGCACACAATATTGTAATAAATGAAATATCTGGATATGCGTATCCGGTTGGAACAAGTGAAAGTGGGACGTATAAAGGAGGGCCGTTGTTTATCAATATATATGATCCTAAAAACCCAGTTAGCGAAGGTGGATGGGGAATGGATAATTACAGTCATGATGCGCAAGTTGTAACGTATAATGGGCCAGACTCAGATTATACAGGAAAAGAGATATTGATTGGTAGTAATGAAAATGAGGTTGTTATTGTAGATATTACTGATAAATCAAACCCTGTGAACATTTCTAAAATATCATATGCAAATGTTGGTTATACACATCAAGGTTGGTTTACAGATGACCAAAAGCATTTTATTTTAGGAGATGAGTCAGATGAACGAAATATAGGGTTTAACACAAGAACTATCATATTCGATTTTTCTGATTTAGATGCACCAACAGAAAAATTTGTGTATACTGGACCTACTCAAGCAATTGATCATAACGGATATGTTAAAGGGAATACTTTTTATCTAGCAAATTATACTGCAGGAGTTCGTTTTATTGATATTACATCTATCGAAAGTAATACAATGACAGAAATAGGATATTTCGATACGTACCCATCAAATAATGCAGCTAATTTCAATGGTGTTTGGAATGTGTACCCATACTTTAATAGTGGAAATATTGTGATTAGCGATATTAATAGGGGGTTGTTTATTGTAAGAAAAACAGGTAGTTAATATCGTGGAAAAACAGAGATCAATTTTATTTTTATTTGCAGTTGTTTTTTTTTACAGCTGCTCAAGTGATATCGAAATTTTTATTTCAGAACAACCTGCTAAAATTCATTTAGTTAAGACCTTAGGCGGTTCTAAAAACGAAAGTGCTCGAAGCGTTGTAAAAACGAACGATGGTGGGTATTTAGTTTTAGGGTATTCTCAAAGTATAGACGGGGATATTTCTATTGTAAAAACAACTATTCAGTATGATATATGGTTGTTAAAATACAATGATCAAGATCAGTTACAATGGCAAAAGTTTTATGGGGGTAGCAAAGATGATAAAGGGTACAAAGTTATTCAAACTATAGATAACGGCTTTGCTGTTGTTGGTTATAGCAAAAGCAATGATGGAGACTTGAGTTTTAATGCCGGTTTTGAAGATGTGTGGGTATTAAAATTAAATACGTTCGGAGACGTTGAGTGGAAAACGAATACAGGTTTTTCTGGAACAGATAAAGCGTCCTCAATTATTCAAACTACAGATGGAGGTTATTTTGTTGGAAGCATTCTTGATGTTACTGCGTCTGGAGGTTTAGGGAATAGTAAAAAATCTCAGCATGCTGGTGGAGATTTTTGGGGAATTAAACTAACAAGTAATGGAGTAATAGAATGGAGAAAGTATTTTGGAGGAAGCAATACAGATGCGTGTTATGATGTTATTGAAGTTTTAGACGGATATATTATGATCGGTTCCTCTGACAGTTCAGATGTAGATATTAAAGGAAATAAAGGAGGCTATGATTTCTGGGTTGTAAAAATAGATAAAAAAGGAAGTCAGGTTTGGGAAAAATCATTTGGAGGAAAAGAAATAGATGAAGCATATCAAATACTAAAAACTTCTGACGATAATTTTTTACTTGTAGGAGAAACTCGAAGTTCAGATGCAGATGTTACCAATCAAAAAGGGGGCGCAGATGTTTGGATTGTGAAAATGAATACGGAAGGAACTATTATTTGGCAAAAAACATATGGTGGAACTAATTTCGATGTTGCAAGAGCAGGTTCTGTTACGCAAGACGGTAATTACTTGATAACCGGAAGCACAAGAAGTATTGATGTTGATGTAGATATGAATAATGGGTTAAATGATGTTTGGGTGTTAAAAATTAATCCTTCAGGTAAATTGTTGTGGCAAAAGAGTATTGGAGGTTCAGATATTGATTTTGCATTTGATATAAAAGAACTAAATGATAAAAGCATTGTAATTGTTGGAGAAAGTAATAGTAATGATAAAGATGTAAAAGAAAACAAAGGTTTTACCGATTTATTGATAATTAAATTAAAATAAATGAAGTTTTTGAAGATAGTAATGATGCTCTTAGTGCTTGTTTCGTGTACTAAAAGCGAAATAGATACCTCTTCAATAATGGTACAGGTAAATTTCTCTCATAATTGGGCAGGAACTCCTATTGCTAAAACAGATTTTAATACCATAAAGTTTACCAATGAGAATGGAGAGCAGTTAAGTATTGTGCAATTTAGATATTTGATTTCTAACATTACATTGACAAATATAGAGGATCAAAAAACAATAATCAAAACCCGACAATTAATTAATTTAGGAGAAGAAACGGGATTGAGTTTAACTTCAGACTCTGCTATTCCAAAAGGAACATATAAGTTGTCTTTTACATTTGGCCTAAATGATGCAGATAATTTAGATGGTGTATATCAAGATTTAAACTCTGTAAGTTTCAATGTGCCAACGATGTTGGGTGGAGGGTATCATTTTATGCAATTTGACGGAAAATTCAATGGAACAAATTCGATAACAAACAGTTTTAATTACCATACAATACGAGCTGTTAACAGCGAAGATTCAACAAATTTGGTTTTTCAAGACACTTCTTTCGAGGTGGATTTAGGAAATGTTGTTATAAAAAACGCTGGAATTATAGAGGTAAAAATGGACATTTCAGAATGGTTTAAAAACCCTAATTTATGGGATTTAAATACATTCAACTCTATGTTAATGTCTAATTTTAATGCCCAGGTTTTAATGAGTGCTAACGGAAAATCAGTGTTTAGTTTAGGCGCAGTATCACCATAAATAAGATGTTTAAAAAGAAGTTCCTCTTTTGTGTATTTATTTTAGTGTTACTTTCTTGTTCAAAAGAAAGTAATGAGGAGGAATATGTTTCAATTCCAGCTCCGCTTCAGATTCCAACATTGTTTCAAAACTTGTTAATTCCACCTTTGATTCCATCAAATAATCTTCAAACTCAAGAAGGAATCTTTTTAGGTAAAAAACTATTTTTTGAAAATGGCCTGTCTGCAGACAATACACAATCTTGTGCAACTTGTCACGATCCAAAAACAGCCTTTACAGATAAACGTCAATTTAGTGACGGAATTGATGGTGTTTTTGGAAATAGAAACACCATGCCGTTGTTTAATTTAGCTTGGAATTTTGATGAAAATTTTTTTTGGGACGGAAGATCAATTAGTTTAGAGAAACAGGCAATAGAGCCAGTTATTAACCCAATAGAAATGCACAATACTTGGAAGCGGGTTGTTGCAAATCTTCAATCAAAACCGGCATATCCAGAGCTGTTTTATAAAGCATTCGGAACACGTAAAATAGATTCTATTTTAGTTGCGAAAGCCCTTGCTCAATTTCAACGAACATTGATTTCTGCAAACTCTAAGTTTGATCAATATTTAGAAGGGAAAGTTCAATTGTCAGCTTCAGAATTGAATGGTTTCAATGTATTTATGAATGAAACTAAAGGGGACTGTTTTCATTGCCACGGCAGTGATAAAAACCCGCTTTGGACAGATAATAAGTTTCATAATAATGGTTTAGATGCTTCGTTTTCTGATATTGGATTGGCGAAAACCACAGGAGATCCTTCAGATACCGGTAAGTTTAAAAGTCCATCGTTAAGAAACTTAGCCTTTACAGCTCCTTATATGCATGACGGGCGTTTTTCTACGTTAGAAGAGGTTATCAATCAGTATAGCGAAGGCTTGAAAGCATCACCAACAATAGATCCTTTAATGAAAAAAGTTTCATTTGGCGGTGTTAAATTATCTACCCAAGAGAAGTCTGACTTAAAAGCCTTTTTACTATCTTTATCTGACTCAGAATTCATTAATAACCATGAATTTCAGAAGGAATAGTTACTGTTTATTTCACTATTCATTAATATGATGATAGGTTCTATAGAAAAATAGGACTTATGTTGTATATTTGCACCCAATTTAGATTTAATCTATTTAAAATTATGATAAAAGTTTCAGACATAGCAAAGAAGAAAGTCATTGAGATGATGAGCGATGACGGCTTTGATGCGGCTTCAGACTTTGTAAGAGTTGGAGTAAAAAGCGGGGGTTGTTCAGGGTTATCATACGATTTGAAGTTTGATAAAAGCAAATTAGAAGATGATAAGGTTTTTGAAGACAATGATGTAAAAATCATTGTAGACAAAAAGAGTTTCTTGTATTTGGTAGGAACAACTTTAGAATATTCAGGTGGATTAAACGGAACAGGATTTGTTTTTAACAATCCGAATGCTAATAGAACCTGCGGATGTGGGGAAAGTTTTTCTTTATAAACTTAAGCAATGAGTAAATACACAGAAGACAATTTAAGAGAAGAGTTAAAAACCAAAGAATACGAATATGGTTTTTATACAGATATAGAAAGCGAAACATTTGCCAAAGGACTAAATGAAGGTGTTGTGCGTGCCATTTCTAAAAAGAAAAACGAACCACAATGGATGACCAATTGGCGTGTTGAAGCTTTTAGAGTTTGGGAAAAAATGGAAGAACCAGAGTGGGCTAATGTAAATTATCCTAAGCCAGATTTTCAAGAATTAGCATACTATTCTGCACCAAAACTAAAACCTAAATTAGATAGTTTAGACGAAGTTGATCCAGATTTATTAGAAACGTTTAAAAAATTAGGAATCTCTTTAGAAGAACAAAAAAGGTTGGCTAATGTTGCGGTTGATATTGTAATAGATTCCGTTTCTGTTGCAACAACATTTAAGAAAACATTGGGTGAAAAAGGAATTATTTTTATGCCAATTTCTGAAGCAATTCAAGAGCATCCAGAATTGGTGAGAAAATATTTAGGAACAGTAGTTCCTACAAGCGATAACTTTTATGCAGCATTAAATTCGGCAGTTTTTTCTGATGGATCTTTCTGTTACATCCCTAAAGGTGTTCGTTGTCCGATGGAATTATCTACCTATTTTAGAATTAACGAAGGAGGAACTGGTCAGTTTGAAAGAACGTTAGTGATTGCTGATGAAGGAAGTTATGTTAGTTATTTAGAAGGATGTACAGCGCCAAGTAGAGATGAAAATCAATTACACGCAGCTGTTGTAGAGTTGATTGCTTTAGATGATTCAGAGATTAAATATTCTACCGTTCAAAACTGGTATCCTGGTGATGCGAATGGTAAAGGTGGAGTTTTCAATTTTGTAACAAAAAGAGCTATTTGCGAAACCAATGCAAAAGTTTCTTGGACACAAGTAGAAACAGGTTCTGCTGTAACATGGAAATATCCAAGTTGTATCTTAAAAGGAAACAATTCGGTTGGAGAATTTTATTCGATCGCAGTAACAAACCACTATCAACAAGCAGATACTGGAACAAAAATGATTCACTTAGGTAAAAACACCAAGTCGACCATTATTTCAAAAGGGATATCGGCAGGAAATTCTCAAAACTCTTATAGAGGTTTGGTACATGTTGGAGCAAGAGCAGAAAACGCACGTAATTTTTCACAATGTGATTCATTATTGATGGGGAATGCATGTGGAGCTCATACGTTTCCATACATTGAAGCAAAAAATAAAACAGCACAAATAGAACACGAAGCAACTACAAGTAAAATTGGTGAAGACCAATTATTTTACTGTAATCAACGTGGAATAAATACTGAAAAAGCAATTGCATTAATTGTAAACGGGTTTAGTAAAGAGGTCCTAAATAAGTTACCAATGGAATTCGCCGCAGAAGCACAAAAATTATTAGAAATTAGTTTAGAAGGAAGCGTTGGTTAGCCAACAACAAAGAGATACAACCATGTTAAAAATTAACAATTTACACGCAAGTATAGACAGTAAATCAATCTTAAAAGGATTGAATTTAGAAGTTAAAGCTGGAGAAGTCCATGCGATTATGGGACCAAACGGAGCTGGAAAAAGCACGTTGGCAAACATTATTGCAGGAAAAGATGAATACGAGGTAACAGAAGGAAATATTGAGCTAAATGGAGAAGATCTTAGCGAATTAGCTCCAGAAGAAAGAGCGCACAATGGTGTGTTTTTATCTTTTCAATATCCAGTTGAGATTCCAGGGGTTTCTGTAACGAATTTCATAAAAACGGCAATTAACGAAACTCGTAAAGCAAAAGGTTTGGAAGACATGCCTGCTAAAGAGATGTTGAAAATGATTCGTGAGAAATCAGAGTTATTAGAAATAGACCGTAAGTTCTTATCACGTTCTTTAAACGAAGGGTTTTCTGGAGGAGAGAAGAAACGTAACGAGATTTTTCAAATGGCAATGTTAGAACCTAAATTGGCCATTTTAGATGAAACCGATTCTGGTTTAGATATTGATGCTTTGCGTATTGTTGCAAATGGTGTTAATAAATTAAAATCTAAAGACAATGCAGTAATTGTAATTACACACTACCAACGTTTGTTAGAGTATATCGTGCCAGATTTTGTACACGTTTTACACGATGGTAAAATTGTGAAAACAGGGGATGCTTCTTTAGCTTTAGAATTAGAAGCAAAAGGATATGATTGGATTAAATAAGAGCTTGTTTAGTAAATTTATAAGGTAAACTTTATGCATGCTTGTCATTTCTGCGTAAGCAGGAATCTCATAGAGGTAAGGGATACATTAAAAAGATTCCGCATCAAGTGCGGAATGACAAAAGTCAAAAATGGAATTAAAAGAAAAAATAGTATCATCTTATGTAGCGTTTGAAAATGATATCGATATCAATTCAGATATTCATGATATTCGTTCAGAAGCGTTTCATAATTTTGAAAAATTAGGTTTTCCAACTAAGAAGTTGGAAGCTTGGAAATATACTTCATTAAACGCAGTTTTAAAGAACGATTTTTGCTTGTTTCCAAACAAAGAGAATACAATTGAATTTGCAGATGTTAAGAATTATTTTATTCACGACATAGACACGTATAAATTGGTGTTTATTGATGGTAAATACAGTTCTTTTTTATCAGATACAACACATGATGGTATAGATGTTTGTTTAATGTCTTCTGCCTTGTCAAAATCTAAATACAAAGCGGTTATTGAAAACTATTTCAATAAAATTGCAAAGCAAGATAATTTAACATCGTTAAATACTGCTTTTGCTAATGAAGGCGCTTACATTTATATACCGAAGAATGTTGAGGTAGAAAAACCAATTCAAATTCTCAATTTTACTACAGGTTCTGAAGCTGCTACTATGGTACAGCCTCGTAATTTAATTGTAGTAGAAGAAAATGCACACGTTCAAATTATAGAACGTCATCAGAGTTTAACAGAAAACGCAGTATTGAGTAATGTTGTAACGGAGGTTTTTGCTGCAAAAAACGCTACAGTTGATTTTTATAAAATTCAGAATGATGAAATCAATGCTTCATTGGTTGATAACACATATATAGAGCAAAAATCTAACAGTGTTGTTTCTGTACATACTTTTTCTTTTGGAGGAAATATCACCAGAAATAACTTAAACTTTTATCAAAGAGGAGAGCACATCGATTCTATTTTAAAAGGAATTACAATTATTGAAGGAAAGCAACATGTAGATCATCATACATTGGTACATCATATTGAACCAAATTGTGAAAGTCATCAAGATTATAAAGGTATTTTTGATGCACGTTCTACAGGGGTTTTCAACGGAAAAGTAATTGTAAATAAAGAAGCACAAAAGACGAACGCATATCAGAAGAACAACAATGTATTGATCAGTGATAAAGCAACGATTAATGCAAAGCCGCAATTAGAGATTTTTGCAGATGATGTAAAATGTTCTCACGGTTGTACAATCGGACAATTAGATAATGATGCATTATTTTATATGCAACAACGTGGAATTCCTGAAAAGGAAGGAAGAGCATTGTTAATGTATGCGTTTGCAAATACGGTATTAGAAAGTGTAAAAATTCCGGAAGTAAAATCTAGAATTAATAAATTAATTGCTTCTAAATTAGGAGTGAATTTAGGATTTGATTTATAGTGCATCGCAGATGCTTTTCGTATAAAATAAAACCACGCAATTTGCGTGGTTTTTGTTTTTAACAAGTTGATACACTTTTTTTATTTATTTAAGTAATCTAGTGCCAAAGCAGTCATTGTTTTAACACCTAATAAAAAACCACTTTCATCTAATACAAAATCTGGCGTATGATGTCCTGCAGCATTTTCTGGTTTAACATCTAATGCTTTTCCTCCTAAAAAGAAATAAAACCCTGGCACTTTTTGTTGAAAAAACGAAAAGTCTTCTGCACCAGTAATTGCATCAATTTCAATAACATTATTTGCAGTAGCAATTCTTTGTAAGGTAGGTAACATTTTAGCTGTTAATTCCTCATCATTATATGTAATAGGATACCCTTTCTCAATCTCTATAGTTGCAGTTGCTCTATAAGCTTTTGCAATTGCTGGCACCATTTCGTTCATTCTTTTATTAATGAAGTCTTGCATTCCATAATCTAAAGTTCTAATAGTACCAATAATTTTTGCTGACTCAGGAATGATATTACTTCTTATTCCTGCGTTAATCATACCAACAGTAATCACCGCTCCTTCTTTTGTCAATTCAGACTCTCTACTAATAATTGTTTGTAAACCATCAATAATTTTTACAGAAGCAACTATTGGGTCAATTGAAGACCATGGTCTAGAACCGTGTGCTTGTTTTCCTTTTACGTTAATTTCATAAGATTGAGACGCTGCCATAATTCCTCCAGATTTATAGCTAATTGTGCCAACATTATTTCCCGAACCAATATGTAAACCGAAAATTGCATCTACGTCTGGATTTTTTAAAACCCCTTCTTTTACCATTAACTCAGCACCACCTTCTTCTCCTTTTGGAGCTCCTTCTTCAGCTGGTTGAAAAATAAATTTTACTGTTCCGTGGATTTGATTTTTCATTTGTGATAGAACTTCTGCAACGCCCATTAAAATTGCAATATGAGAATCATGACCACAAGCATGCATAACACCAGTTTCTTTGCCATTATAATTAGATTTTACTACGGACCTAAAAGGCAAATCATTTCTTTCAGTAACAGGTAAAGCATCAATATCAGCTCTTAATGCAACAACTTTTCCTGGTTTTTCTCCGACTAAAAGTCCTACAACTCCTGTTTTCGCAACTCCTTCTTGTACTTTAATCCCTAGTTTTTTTAAGTGCTTTGCAATGTATTTTGCGGTATTGAATTCCCTATTTGATAATTCCGGATTTTCATGAAAGTGTCTTCTCCATTCAATTACTTTTTTTTCAATTTCATTAGATAATTTTTCAATTTTAATATCATTTTCTTGACCACTGGCAAAAAATGAAGCAAATAGAAGTAAAGCTGTAATAGTTGTTTTCATAATTGATAAATTTATTTATTGTTTTATTGTTTTAATGATGTTCTTTAAAAAGGCATTGATATCAATATGTGCTAAACCCATTCTTACCACAATTAAATCTTGATCTGGAAAAACAAATACAAATTGTCCTTGATATCCGCTTGCGTAAAACATGTTTTTTGGTACATCAGGGAATTTTCCTTCTGCGTTTAGCCAAAAATGTCCGCCATAGGTTCCGTCAGAACCATTGGTTGGTGTTGTAATATAATTCACCCAATCTTTGGTGAATAACTCTTCTCCGTTCCAGTTTCCATTATGTAAATATAATAAGCCAAACTTAGCCCAATCTCTAGGTGTTGCCCAAGCATAAGAAGAGCCAACATAATTGTCTGCCATGTCGGTTTCTATAACCATTGAGTTCATGCCTATTTTATCAATAAAATCAGTGTACCAAAAATCTAAATAGTCTTGATGTTTGGTGAATTTTGACCTAAGAACTCCTGATAATAAATTACTAGTTCCAGAAGAATAATTCCACGTTTCGTTTGACTTGCCAACAAATTGTTTTTTTACTTGTTTTAATGCCATATTCTTTTCTAGAAACAACATTTTTGTAACATCAGAAATTTCATTGTAATTCTCGTCCCATTCTAAACCACTATTCATATGTAACAAATCAGTAATGGTAATATTTTTTCTATCGTCGTTTTGCCATTCGGTAATTGGAGCTTTATCAGTGATGTCTATTTTTTCTTGATGTTGCAGCACTCCAAAAACAGTGCTCATTATGCTTTTAGTCATAGACCAACCTAAAATCCGAGAGTTTTTAGTGAAGCCTTTATCATATTGCTCTGCAATAATTTGGTTTTTATGAATTACAACAACGGCTCTAGTTTTTGTGTTATTGGTAAATAAATTTGCAACTGTAGCCTTCAATGTTGAATAATCAACACTACTAAAAACGGTATCTTTTTGATCTGCATTCCCAAAAGGAAAAGGAGTTGTATTGTCTGGGTTGGTTCTTTTTGGAGTTCTAACCTTTAATGACGTATCAAAATCACCATCAATTAAAACACTTCCCAAGCCTTCTCTGTAAAAAGCTTTTCTAGTCAACAATCCGAATACAGAAGCAGTTGAAATTTTAGAAGCTGTATCCACTTTATCTGTTCCTAAATTAATAGGAGAAAAATTATTGTCTGTGCTATCAGTAAAGGCTACAGTTCTGTTTGCTAAAAACACAGAAGAGTTTATGCTTTTTGCAGAGTACCCAGCAATAATATTCAGTTTAGGATAATTTATTAGTATAATTAAAACAACAACTGTACATAATAAAAGTAGGCTTCTTTTTAGAATTTTCATAGGCAAGGAAAAAATTTATAATTGTAAATATAATAATTTAAGGTTCATTATATGTAAGTTTTAAAAACCATACACTACTTTTGTATTTCAAAGAGTTAGATAATGTTTCCAGTAGATAAAATAAGAGCAGATTTTCCAATTTTAAAGAGAGAAGTTAACGGTAAACCCTTAGTGTATTTTGACAATGCAGCGACCTCGCAAACGCCACAAGTTGTTATTGATGCTATTGTAGATTATTATAGCAATTCTAATGCAAACATTCACAGAGGAGTGCATACATTAAGTCAAGAAGCTACTGATTTATATGAAGGAGCTCGTCTTAAAATTCAGGAACACTTCAACGCAGCGAAGGCCTATGAAATCATTTTAACATCTGGAACGACAGACAGCATCAATATGGTTGCTTCTGGTTTTTCTGATTTATTAAATACAGGTGATGAAATTATCGTTTCTGCATTAGAGCATCACTCTAATATTGTGCCTTGGCAAATGCTGTGTGAAAGAACCGGAGCTGTTTTAAAAGTGATTCCGATGTTGCAAAACGGAACTTTAGACATGAGTGTTTATAACGACCTACTTTCAGATAAAACGAAATTGGTTTTTTGTAATCATGTGTCAAATGCATTGGGAACAATTAATCCAATTAAAGAAATTATTGATAAAGCACACAATGTTGGTGCGGCTGTTTTAATTGACGGTGCGCAAGCAACTCCACATATAAAACCAGATGTACAAGCATTAGATGTTGATTTTTATGTAGCATCTGCTCATAAAATTTGTGGACCAACAGGAGTCGGTTTTTTATACGGGAAATCAGAATGGTTAGAGAAATTGCCTCCGTACCAAGGTGGTGGAGAAATGATCGAAACTGTAACCTTTGAAAAAACGACCTATGCAGGTTTGCCACATAAATTTGAAGCAGGTACTCCAAACATTTGTGGAGGTATCGCATTTGGTGTTGCTTTAGACTATATGAATGCAATAGGGTTTGATGCAATTGCTGCTTATGAAGAAGAGTTGTTGCAATACGGAACTGAAAAACTACAAGAAATAGAAGGGTTAACTATTTACGGAACTTCAGACAAGACTGCTGTTATTTCTTTCAATATTGAAGGAATTCACCCGTATGATATTGGTGCTATTTTAGATAAACTAGGTGTTGCAGTTAGAACGGGGCATCATTGTGCGCAACCAATCATGAATTTTTATAATATTTCGGGTACGGTAAGAGCTTCTTTTTCTTTTTACAACACCAAAGAAGAGATTGATGTTTTAGTGACTTCAGTAAAAAGAGCAGCAATGATGTTGAGTTAAAAATCAACAACCTAATTCCCTTTCTTTGAAAACGCGAATTGACAATTGTTTTTATTTTCTCCCAAAATCTGCAGGAATTTCTCCCCAAGCTTTGGTTTCCCATTTTAGAATTGGGTTTTTAAACGTGTTTTCTTTGAGCCAGTTTTCGGCACGTTCAATTAAGTCGAGTAAGTCTTTATTGGAAGGGTCAAACACCAAATTGGTTCTACATTGTTTTTTTTGAACCCAACTCATCGCTATTCTAGAATCTGAATAAATAGGAAGGACATCCATTTTTTTGCTTTTCAATAAAGCCAATCCGTGGACTAATGCCAAAAATTCTCCAATATTATTAGTGCCTTTTTTATAAGGCCCTTTGATAAAAATTTGTTTTTTGTTGTGGGTTAACACACCTCTATATTCCATTTTACCAGGATTTCCACTACAGGCAGCATCCACAGAAATACTTTCTAAAATAGGTGAACCATATTGTTTTTTTTCTACTGCTGATAATGTTTTCTTTTTGGTATCAATCCCTTTATAGTCTGCGTAGTTTTTAGAAAAAGCAATTTCAGCTTCATTTTTATCAGCAAAAGCCTTGTATTGTGCGCCTTGAAAACCATCAATATTTTTCTTGCAAACATTCCAAGAAGAAAAGATGCCGGTTTTGTGACCTTGCCAAACAACGTAAAACTTTTTCTTTCCCATTTTTTTATTGTTGAATTACTTTTTCTATTGTTTTCGGAAAATGTTCTTGCTCTAATAGATGAATCTTTTGAGCAATGGTTTCTGGAGTATCCTCTGAATTTAAAGCTGTTTTAGCTTGAAAAATAATACCACCTTCATCATAATCCTCATTTACATAATGTATGGTTATGCCTGTTTCAGTCTCCTCGTTTTCTTTTACGGCGTTGTGTACATGCATTCCGTACATGCCTTTTCCGCCATATTTAGGCAATAAAGCTGGGTGAATATTAATAATTTTATTTGGAAATGCTTCAATTAAATTAGAAGGTATTTTCCACAAGAACCCCGCTAGAATAATTACATCGGCACTTTCTTTTAATTGAGAAAGAATATTTTCTGTTTTAAAAAAGTCTTCTCGACTAAACAATACACAAGCTACTAGTAGTCTCTTACAGCGGTCAAAAATTGCAGCATTCTTATTGTTACAAAAGACTTTAGTGACTGTGGCAGTTTGTGTTTTGTTAAAATAATTGATAATATTTTCAGCATTAGAACCTGATCCAGAAGCAAAAATGGCAACTCTTTTCATCTATAAATGGTTTGTGGTACTACAAAAAAAAGCATTATTTTTAAGAATAATGATGTGTTTGTGAAAAGTTTAAATATTTTTTTTTAATTTAGATGGAACAATTCTCGCGGAAAGAATAGAATTAAAAAATAAGATTCGTATTTTTGTCCTCGATTAAAATTTTAAAACTAAAAAAATTATGTCAGACATTGCATCAAGAGTAAAAGCTATTATCGTAGACAAATTAGGAGTAGACGACAACGAAGTAACAACTGAAGCTAGCTTTACTAACGATTTAGGAGCAGATTCTTTAGATACTGTAGAATTGATTATGGAATTCGAAAAAGAATTTGATATCCAAATTCCAGACGATCAAGCAGAAAACATTGGTACTGTTGGTCAAGCAGTAAGCTATATTGAAGAAGCAAAAAAGTAATTCATAATATGCAAATAAAACGAGTTGTAGTAACTGGACTTGGTGCGTTGACACCAATTGGTAATAATATACAAGAATATTGGAGCGGTTTAGTTAACGGAGTTAGCGGAGCTGCACCTATAACGTATTTTGATGCTACTAAGTTCAAAACTCGTTTTGCATGTGAATTAAAAAACTTTAATGTAACCGACTTTATTAATAGAAAAGAAGCCCGTAAAATGGATCGTTTCTCTCAATACGCTGAGGTTGCATCAGATGAAGCAATTGCTGATTCTGGTTTAAACGCTAAAGATCACGATCCTGATAGGATTGGGGTTATTTGGGGTTCTGGAATAGGAGGATTGGAAACGTTCCAAAACGAAATGTTGAATTTTTCAGCAGGAGATGGATCACCTAGATTCAATCCATTCTTTATTCCAAAAATGATTGCAGATATTGCTCCAGGGCAAATCTCTATTAAACATGGGTTTAGAGGACCAAACTTTGCAACAGTTTCGGCTTGTGCATCGTCTTCTAATGCAATTATAGATTCATTAAATTATATCCGTTTAGGACATGCAGATGCTATTGTAACTGGTGGTTCTGAAGCAGCAGTAACGATGGCCGGAATAGGAGGGTTTAATGCAATGCATGCGTTATCTACAAGAAATGATAGTCCAGAAACAGCATCTAGGCCTTTTGATAAAGAAAGAGAAGGATTTGTTTTAGGAGAAGGAGCAGGAGCTCTAGTTCTTGAAGAATACGAACATGCTGTTGCTCGTGGAGCAACCATTTATGCAGAAGTTCTTGGAGGCGGAATGTCTTCTGACGCACATCATATTACAGCACCACACCCAGAAGGATTAGGAGCAATAAACGTGATGTTAAACTGCTTAAGAGATGCTGGTATCAAACCAGAAGATGTAGATGCTATTAATATGCACGGAACCTCTACTCCATTAGGAGATATTGCTGAATCTAAAGCAATTGTAAAAGTTTTTGGAGACCATGCCTATAACATCAACATCAATTCTACAAAATCAATGACAGGTCATTTATTGGGTGCAGCTGGAGTTATTGAAGCAATTGCTTCAATATTGGCAATGAACCACGGAATTGTACCACCAACAATAAATCACTTTACTGACGATGATCAAATTGACAGCAAATTAAACTTTACGTTTAATAAAGCTCAAAAAAGAGATGTAAAAATCGCAATCAGTAATACTTTTGGATTTGGAGGACACAATGCTTGTGTGGCTCTAAAAAAAATTGATTAATCTTAGATGAATTTTATTCGGAAAATAGTTAAGCTCAAAACGAAAGAAAATGAGGACTTCTATAGCGGGATAAAAAAATTACTAAATTTTACTCCTAAGAAAATTGAGTATTATCAAAAAGCATTTACACATCGATCATTAAAAAAGGTTGATGAAAATGGAAATCCTATTAATTACGAAAGATTAGAGTTTTTAGGAGATGCTATGTTGGGTTCAATCATTGCTTCTTATCTTTACAAAAAAGCACCTGAAGGAACAGAAGGCTACCTAACCCAAATGCGATCTAAAATTGTGAGTAGAGAACATTTAAATGAATTAGGGAAAGACTTAAACCTAATTAAGCATGTTAAAAGTAATATTACTCAAGAAAATATTGGTGATAATATTCATGGAAATATTTTTGAAGCTTTAGTTGGCGCCATTTATTTAGATAGAGGTTATAATTATTGTAAAAAATTTATTTACAAAAATGTAATTATTCCATATGTAGATATTGCAAAACTTGAGGGGAAGATTACAAGTTATAAAGGCTTAATTATAGAATGGTGTCAGAAACAAAAAAAGCAATATTTATTTGATATTTACGAAGACTCTGGTAACGAAAACATCAAACACTTTAGTGTTAAAATAAGCATAGATGATGTTATGGTTGCAAAGGGAAGAGCCACATCAAAGAAGAAAGCAGAAGAGCAAGCATCTAAAAGAGTTTATTTTGCGCTACAAGACGAAATAACAAAAGGCTAGCCTCTTTACGATAACGTTTTCGTTTTTTTTATCCACTTTTTGAGAAACAAACTGTAATTTAGCAACAATTGTTTTTAGATATAAAAACAATTATATAACACCCTTGTTTGTTTAATAAGTATGAAGAAATATGCAAATACATTCGTTAGAATTAGATGATTTTTCTGATAACAATTATACCCTAATTGGCATTCATTCTACTTTAGATGAATATAAACTAGCATATGTTTTAAATCAAAGACTAGAAACAAAGTTTGTAAAAGCGAAGAATAGTTTAGATTTCGAAAATAAAAACAACAATGCTTCTTTTCCGGTTTATGAGTTTTTAAACTCAAAATTTAATCATAGTTGGTTTTTAATTTCTAACCAATTTACAAATAGTATTGAAGGGGTTTATACGGGGTTATTTCATACAAATGAGATAACCATGTATTTAATACCTGAGAAAAAAAAGTTGGATTACTTTTTAAAACTCGAAGGTGATTTTGATTATGAATATATTGTGAAGACCGTAGATCAAATCAATAAAATTAATCAAGTAATTACATCATATACAATAGATCCAAACATTTTAAAATCTAAAGAATTTCTAATTTTTTAACTTATGCCACTTAACAAAAAAACCAAAATACTTGCAACACTAGGTCCAGCTACAAATACAAAATCTGTATTAGCTGATTTAGTAGAAGCAGGAGTAAATGTTTTTAGAATTAATTTTTCTCATGCAGATTATGATACCGTAAAAGCAAGAATAAAAGATATCCGTGAAATCAATAAAGAAAAAGGAACAAATGTTGCTATTTTAGGTGATTTACAAGGCCCTAAGTTACGTGTTGGCGTAATGCAAGAAGGAATTGTTTTAAATGATGGAGACACTTTTATATTCACAACAGAAGAATGTGAAGGGACTTCAGAAAAAGCTTTTATGACGTATCAACGTTTTCCAAAAGATGTAAAAGTTGGAGAGAGAATATTGGTTGATGACGGAAAATTAGAATTTAAAGTTATTGCTACCAATAAGAAAAATGAAGTAACTACTGAAGTTATTGTAGGTGGTGTTTTATCTTCTAAAAAAGGAGTGAATTTACCGAATACAGCTATTTCTTTGCCTGCTTTGACAGATAAAGATATGAAAGATGCTGTTTTTGCTTTAGAACAAGAGGTAGATTGGATCGCTTTATCATTTGTTAGAAATCCAGAAGATTTAAGGAAATTACACGATTTAATTAAGCAAAAATCGTCTTATAGAGTTCCTGTAATAGCTAAAATAGAAAAGCCAGAAGCTGTTGAGAATATTGATGCATTAATTCCGTATTGTGATGGATTAATGGTTGCACGTGGAGATTTAGGAGTAGAAATTCCGATGCAAGAAGTGCCACTTATTCAAAAAATGTTAGTTCAAAGAGCCAAGTTGGCAAGAATTCCTGTAATTATTGCTACACAAATGATGGAAACAATGATTACAAATGCGGTTCCTACAAGAGCAGAGGTAAACGATGTTGCCAATTCTATTATGGATGGTGCCGATGCAGTAATGCTTTCTGGAGAAACGTCTGTTGGAGCACATCCAATAAGAGTTATTGAGAAGATGACAGAAATAATAATGAGTGTTGAAAATTCTCCACTAATTAAAGTTCCACAATCTCCACCACATATTAGAACAGATCGCTTTATAACAAAAGCCGTTTGTCATCATGCCGCTTTAATGGCAAAAGATATAAATGCTGCAGCAATTTCTACGCTAACAAATAGTGGATATACAGCTTTTCAGATATCTGCATGGAGACCTACATCTCATATATTAGCATTTTCTTCAGAAAGAAGAATCTTAAATAAGATGAGTTTACTTTGGGGAGTAAAACCTATTTTCTATGACAAGAATGTAAGTACAGACGATACTGTTGTAGATATTAATAGGATAGCGAAAGAAAAAGGTTTTGTAAAAGCGAATGATTATGTTATAAACTTAACTTCTATGCCAGTAGAAGCTAAAGGAATGGTAAATACATTACGAGTTTCACAAATAAAATAAATAGAATAAGACATAAAAAAGCCCGATGCAATTGCATCGGGCTTTTTTTATAGTTTTAATTTTTGAAGTGTAATAATTGCATCATTCATAACAAACGGCATTGGCATCATTATATTCGTTCTTGGTTTAATGTTAAACAAAGGATTGTTTAATAAATCAAATGATGATTCGATAATACTGATGTTTGGAGTTAGATTTTTTTCTACTGTAAAGTCAATTTTTAAAACGCTATCATTTTTAGCTAAAAAGTAACTCAAGATAGTTTCTTTGTTCACTTTTAAAACAGCATCAGTGCTAATTTTATCTAAGAATACATCTTGTACTCCAATAGTATTAAAAGTAATCGCTTCGTTTGCTATTAACTCAACCTTATGAACGTTTCGTTGAGGTTTAATTAATAATGAAACAGTTCTAAATCCATCAACAATAGTGTCAAAAGTTTTGGTGATTATTGGAGCTGGAATTTCTCTGTTTTCTGTTTTTGTATGATAACGGTACGAAGTATTGTACTTGCTTTTAGAAGTTGAGCCAGTAAAATTTCCTTTCGTTGGGTTTTCTCCTAAGAATTGCCTTGTATATGCATCAGGAATACGGTCATAACTTGCCCAGTAAGACTGATTGTTATCAATATCATTTACAAAAACAATACTATTAGGTTTTTTTCTGTCTTCGTTAAATTGATTGTTATACGTTGCTAATCCAAAAAAGAACAATGCACTTAATCCAACAATTCTCACTAAATATTTTTTTGATTTATAGGAACCAAAAATGGGTGTAATTAATCCGAAGATTAACACTAAAAAGAATGCACAGATAAATAAGTTTTTTAGACCTAAACCAACAGGAAACATTTTTATAAGTGGAGCAAAAATGTATATTACTGGGATTGCTAATAGGGTTGAAATAATAATTTTTTGAGTTCTTTTAATTGGAGTAAATACAAATATTGCTAATGTTATTAATGCAAAACCCACTGGAATGATAAAGTATGCTGCTCCTTTTAAATAGATATATATTAATACATTAATAGTAAGCCAAAAAATGAGCGGTGCTATTATTAAATCTCTACTATCATGTTTTTTAAAGAAAGGATTGTATATCTTAAAAAGCAACCAAATATTAAGCAGAACAAAGGCTGCTATATATTCATATCCATTATAGGTAAAACCATGTAACATGTCATTGTAATGTGGATGAACGTATAAGATTCCTTTCCATAATAAAATGGTTACTCCAATACACCCAACTAAAGAAATAGTAAAAGGCGTAAACCCTTTTAAAAGTCCTTTAATAGTAATCTTATTCAAGGCAATTCCAAAAAATAAGATTACAAAAAACAATAGTATTGCACCAATTAGTAATGGTAAAATCCATGGAAATGGATAATGCAATAAGGTTGTAAATGGAAAATTTGTATAGACATGATCTTTTGTGCTTTCTAAATTTGATAAGTCTGAATTGGCAAAATAATTTAATGTTGTCATTAAATAATCTGCTTGATGTAATAAAGTTTCTCTATCTAATCTCTCATAAGAATCTTGTGCTGTATGATAATCAAAATGATCACCAATAAATGCAAAATTGAATCCACTGATGTTTCCGTTTTCTCTAAAAATGGTTAAATCTGTATCGTTTGGCAGCATTTTATAAATGCTATACATTAAAGAGTTTGCTGCTGGGTACTTTGGGTTTGCTTTGATAAATTCACTTAGTAATTTGCTGTTTTTACCATTTGTTTCCATTAGCATATAACTAGGTCCTCCGCTACCACGAGCTTCAAAGTTTAAAACTAAACCAATGTTTTTTGCTAACGGATGCGCATTTACAAATGCTTTAGCACCCAAAAGACCGATCTCTTCTGCATCTGTAATTACAATATGTATATCGTTTTTTGGAGTTTGATTTTTCGCTAAAAACGCTCTTACACTTTCCAGTATTGTTACAACTCCAGAACCTGCATCACTCGCCCCTAAAGAAGAATGTGGATTAGAATCATAATGAGATAATAAAACCAATGATTTTCCTTTTTCGCTACCTTTAATTGTCGCAATGATGTTTGCACTATTAGTGGCAGCTCGCCATTTGTTATTGATAGCTACTTGATGTTGGATTTCTGGCTGTAAGCCTAATTTTTTAAATTCATTAACAATATAATTTTGTACCTTTAAGTGGTTTTCAGATCCAGTATAATGAACTTCTTTAGAAATTTCTTTTAAATGAGTTAAAGCATTGTCTATAGAAAATTCTTTTTCAGATGTGGTCTTATCTTTGTTATAAGATGGAGACATATCAGAAAAACTCCAGTAAACGGTTATTAAAATAATGACCAGAGAAATTAGCGATGTGTATTTTTTCATTGAATTTTTTTTATAAAAGTAGTGATTTTAAGAAAACTAAGACTATAGATATATAAAATATAACGAATCAGTAACTTAAAAAGGATAATCATATGGGAATTTTCAACTTTCAAGGAAAAAGATCAATTAAAAAAGAAACAGCAGATTCAATTTTAATTTCTGATTATATGACCCGAAATTTGATCACTTTTAAACCAACAGATTCTATTAGTCATGTGATACAAACACTAATTGAGCATAATATTTCTGGTGGTCCAGTGGTGAATGATAAATACGAGCTTATTGGTGTTATTTCTGAAGGAGATTGTATGAAGCAAATTTCTGAAAGTAGGTATTACAACATGCCTATGGATACAAATAGAACGGTAGAAAAAGCGATGGCTAAAAATGTAGAAACTATTGATGGTTCTATGAATATTTTTGATGCAGTAGATCAGTTTTTGAATTCGAAAAGAAGACGATTCCCTATCGTAGAAAGGGGTAAATTGGTAGGGCAGATTAGTCAAAAAGATATTTTAAAAGCTGCAATGCAACTAAAAGAGAACACTTGGAAATAAATTTTTAATCTCTTTTTATTAGTAAAAAATAATCATTTTCTAAACCCAAATATCCTTGATCATAAAGATAATAATAGACATTTCCTGTTTTTGTTTTATAGATTGATGTGAAAAAATTGAAATCAAATCCTTTGTCAAAAAGCTTTCTTCTTGTGACTTTGGTTTTGCCTGAAATATTTAGTTCAGATATTATTTTATAGTTTTTTCGTAAACGATTATTCGTATTTCTAATTAGGTTTTTACTCTCCTTATCAACGTTATTATTATAACTATTCCTACAATAATCTGAACAGAATTTTTTATCAATTCTACCAATTACTTTATCGTTACATTCTAAACATTGTCTATCGCTCATACTCTGATTTATTTAGTTGATACCAATTAACTTTAATGTCTTTAGAGTTAAAATTATTTACAAAATGCAAACCAATTTTTTGAAGTATTTTATTTGAACTTCTGTTTTTAGTATCTGCTGCTCCGTAAATACAATCGTAATTCATTTGTTTAAACCCAAAATCTAAACATGCAAAAGCAGCTTCTGATGCGTATCCTTTTCCCCAATATTTCGGAATTAATCGATAACCAATATCAATGAAATTAGAAAACCCGTTTAGTTCTTCTTTTTCCCCTTGATATAATTTTAACCCGCTCCAACCCATAAATGAATTAGAAGATTTTTCAATAACAGCAAACCTACCAATACCCCTTTCTTTGTATTGCTTTCTTATAAATAGAATGTTTTCTTCAGCTTGTTCTTTTGTTTTTATTGGGTTGTTGCCTAAATATGTATGCACATCAGCATTAGAATCTAACTCTAACATCCCTTCAACATCTGTTTCTTCTAATTCTCTTAAAACTAATCGTTCTGTTTCTAAATAAAATTTCATCATTAACCCTTTGAAAACAAAGGTACTAAAATTAATTAAACGATTACATTCATTTACAAACGAAAACAAATGTTTAACAACCGATTAAGATTTGGAAGTGACCGCATCTTTGCAATGTCAATAGTGACAAACAGTATATAAATCATTTAAACCTTATCTTATGAGTACGTTAAGAAACAAAGTACAGTTAATTGGAAATTTAGGAAACAAACCAGAAATCATTACACTTGACTCTGGTAAAAAATTAGCAAAATTATCAATTGCAACAAACGAAACTTACAAAAACGCACAAGGCGAAAAAGTAACGGACACACAATGGCATAATGTTGTTGCATGGAATAAAACGGCAGAAATTATTGAAAAATATCTTGAAAAAGGAAGCGAAGTTGCCATTGAAGGGAAACTAACAAACCGTTCTTATGAAGATAAAGATGGAACCAAAAAATACATTACAGAAATTGTTTGTAATGAATTGGTGATGTTGGGAGGTAAATAGAGGGATGTTGTTATGATAAAAGTAGCATTCGTAGGTGCGAAGGCTACTTTTATTAGCTATTTCTATTTAAAACTGATACCGAATCAACATTTCAATAGATCCATTGTTGTTCACTTGGTTGATTTTAGAAGTTGTAAAGTCGTAGGCTGCTCCGAAACGTACATTGTCCATAATATTGAATAGTGTAAATAT
>JBLFXB010000014.1:0-30224 GCA_047611925.1 Polaribacter sp. | reverse complement strand
ATACGACGTTGCACAGGTTTAAAACCGTCATCGATTGCTGGAACTGCTCTTTCTAAAATTACATACGAAGCATAATCTAAAAACCATTCCTTGTACATGCCTGTAACTTTGGTAATGGTTTCGACCGGATCGGTCTGATGGTTTATTTCTTCTTCGTGTTCGTAGTCGTTGTTTTCTTCGCTCATTGACTAATCTTCTTTTTTTGATTTACCAGCTTTTACAGAAAAGCACATACTCATAGATATAAGTGACATTGCTATGACATTTAAATACCCTGATCTATTATTACTAAATGATAAATTATGAAAGTCTAACCTAATTATTGAAATCATAATTAACAGCAAAGCTACAAGTCCTATGATTTTTCTACTCTTGTTTTTCATAACTATTCTTCTTCAATGATGTCTAATTCTACTTTCAAATTATCGATGATAAACTTTTGTCTATCTGGTGTGTTTTTCCCCATATAAAAAGAAAGCATTGATTCTACAGGAACTTCTTTATCTAACATTACAGGATCTAAACGAATGTCATTTCCTATAAAATGAACAAATTCGTCAGGAGAAATCTCTCCCAATCCTTTAAATCGAGTTATCTCTGGCTTTCCTCTTAATTTTCCGATTGCTTCTCGTTTCTCTTCATCAGAATAACAGTAATACGTATCTTTTTTATTTCGGACTCTAAATAAAGGCGTTTCTAAAATATACAAATGCCCTTCTTTTATCACTTCAGGGAAAAATTGTAAAAAGAACGTAATCAATAACAACCGAATATGCATTCCATCTACATCGGCATCTGTAGCAATTACAATATTGTTGTAGCGCAATCCTTCTATACCATCTTCAATGTTTAAGGCTGCTTGTAATAAATTAAACTCTTCATTCTCATACACAATCTTCTTGCTCAATCCGTATGAGTTTAAAGGCTTTCCTTTTAAACTAAATACTGCTTGTGTATTTACATTTCTAGATTTTGTGATAGAACCAGAAGCAGAATCTCCCTCTGTAATAAACAAAGTCGTATTTAAATAGCCTTCTCTCTTTACGTCTGATAAATGAATTCTACAGTCTCTTAATTTTTTATTATGCAAACTCGCTTTTTTAGCTCTGTCTTTGGCTAGTTTTCGAATTCCAGATAATTCCTTACGCTCACGTTCTGCTTGTAATATTTTTCGTTGAATTGCTTCAGCAGCATCGGTGTTTTTATGTAAATAGTTGTCTAATTGTGTTTTTACAAAATCGTTTATAAATGTTCTTACTGTTGGCAAACCGCCTCCCATTTCTGTAGAACCTAATTTTGTTTTTGTTTGACTTTCAAAAATGGGTTCCATTACTTTAATTGCAATGGCAGAGATAATCGATTTACGAATATCAGACGATTCATAAGTCTTTCCGAAGTACTCTCTTATTGTTTTTACAATGGCTTCTCTATACGCTGCTTGATGTGTTCCTCCTTGTGTTGTATGCTGCCCGTTTACAAACGAGTGGTATTCTTCTGAATATTGCGTTTTACTATGTGTAATGGCAATTTCTATATCCTCTTCTTTTAAATGGATAATTGGGTATAATAAATCTGTAGCAGATGTGTTTTCCTGCAGTAAATCTTTCAATCCATTTTCAGAAAAGAATTTCTCCCCATTAAAAACAATGGTCAAACCTGTGTTTAAATACACATAGTTTTTCAACATTTTTGCTACATATTCATTTCTGTATTTATAGTTACCAAAAATACTTTCATCAGGAATAAACTGAACCTTGGTTCCTTTTCTTAATGATGATTCTTGCGCATCTTCTACTTCAATTAAATTTCCTTGATTAAATTCTGCCCAAGAAGTTTTGTTGTCTCTTATAGATTGTACTTTAAAATAGCCTGACAATGCATTCACCGCTTTTGTACCAACACCATTTAGTCCAACAGATTTTTTAAAAGCTTTAGAGTCATACTTCCCTCCAGTATTCATTTTAGACACCACATCTACCACTTTTCCAAGCGGAATTCCACGACCGTAATCACGAACCATTACTTGCTTGTCTCTAATAGATATTTCGATAGTTTTACCAGCGCCCATTACATATTCATCGATCGAGTTGTCTAATACTTCTTTCAACAAAATATAGATTCCGTCATCTGGAGAAGAACCATCTCCTAACTTACCAATATACATTCCAGGACGCATACGAATATGCTCTTTCCAATCGAGAGATCGAATATTGTCTTCTGTATATTTTGTTTCTTGTGTCATAAATAATAAAAATTGAATGCCATGCTAAAATAGCACTTACAAGTAAAAAATAAAAAACTCTATTGAATTAGTTATCAACAGAGTTTTTAATAGTGTTTTGTTTTAACACGCTTAGTATTCCATAGAAGAAATCCACTTTTCAATTAGCGAAATTCCTTCTTTATGAAGTGTATTTTTCCCTATTTCTGGCATTACAACATCAGGTTCTAAATGTTTCATTCTATATAGAAGAATTGATTTTTCTGGCGCACCTTTTACAATATCATAGGCTAAATTTCCAGATCCTTTTCCTGCTGCAACAGGAGGTTTATTAACGCCTAGCGTATACTCATCTTTAATTTGGTAAGACAAATGTAGCCCGCTTGTTTTTGCAGAACCTTCTTTTTGATGACAATGTGCACAATTAACATCTAGATAAGCCCTTGCCCGTTCGTTGATTGTTCCTGAATTTTCATCTCTATAATCTGGTAATTTAGGAATGTCTTTTATAGATTCTACACCTTTTAATTGATTATTAACCAATAAATATTCTAACTGATTATTTTTTAATGTAGAATTTATTCGATTTAATTGACTTGCACTTGGCCCTAATGGAACAATTGATTTTCCTTTTACATGACAGTTTTTACACATGTTAGTATTAGGTACAGAATACGTGAAATTCAATTTAGAATTTAGAGCTTCATTTCTTTTAATACCCACTTCTAAATCTTTTCCGAAAATATATAGATACGCCTCTGTTTGTGATTCGTTCCATAAATAGGGTAATGCCTGCCATTTTCCTGTAATGGTATCTTTTATTAAAAGACGGGTTTCTATAATAATGTCTTTATCTTCTTTTTCTAAGATTGATCCTTTGTAATAAAAATTTTTAACCAAAACCGTTCCTTTAGGAAAATCTAAAACACCCAATTCTTTATATAAAATTTTTGTTTTTTCAGGAAGTACAATATATCTTTTTTTAGAAGCATAATCTGTAAATAAAGGAGAGTTGAGCTCATACGGAACAACGTTTTTATTCACTGGAATTAATTGATGTAACGGTTGTTTAAAAAAGCCATAATCAGATAATTTTTCTAATCCTATATTAGGTGCTTTTTCAGAATAGTTAGACTGTAATAATCCTACGACTCCTTTTTGAGATACATCCTTATAGTTACTGCTTTTATCTTTACAATTTACTAAAAAGAAACCGACTAAACATAGTATACTAATTACACGAATATTCGGAAGTGCTATCTGTTGCGTTTTTAAAGTCATTTAAAATATCTAGATTATAAAAAGAAACATTTGTATCATCTGTAAAACAAAGAGTATATTCTGCTTTTGGTGCAATAGCGCCATCCCAAAGTACATCTACAGTCTGAAATGGTTTTTTAAACAGTAAAGCTCTACCAAAATCATTATTTATCGTTGGAAACCAATGCTTGTTTGAAAAAGAGTTTTTCCCGATTTTTACATTTCTTGGATAAGGGTTGTAATTTTTATCATTTTCAAACTTAGAACTAATACCTCTTACAGAACCAACTCCTTCGCTTGTTTCTTCCATTTCTTTAGTATCACGCTTGCCCATTTCATATATTAAGACATAACTAGCTAAAGCTATAGATGCGGTTTTATTGTTTTCAAATGTATTGTTGTAAAAATGCACTTTTTCTGTTCCTAACACCAAACTACCAGTGCCTGATGGAACTTGCCCCACAATTGATCCTTTAGGAGCAAAGTTTTTAGTATTATTACTGTAGATATGATTATCGTAGACTTCAATATTACTACCATACTGAGTTAATCCTGGTAAATCAAATACTAATATACCTCCAGTGTTTTCAAACGTTTTATTTCCAAATATTTTAACATTATTTGAATTTTCACTCTCAATACCAGCTACATTATAAAAAACCTCATTATTGCTAATAATTACATCATTTGATTGCCCAACATAAATCCCTGCATCTGATGCCCCAATAGAAACACAATTATTAATCACAACATCTTTACACAATACTGGATAAAAAGCATAAGCTCCATTCTCTTTACTAACCTTTCCTGTCCAAGAGCTTTGTACATTATTAAATGTAATACCTTTCGTATCCATTACCTTAATGTTGTCTCCTTTAGCATCTTCAACAGTAAGATTTTCTATCCTAATATTTTGGGAGTTGGTTATTCTAATACCCTCTGCTCCTTTTGTTTGTCCTTTAAAACTTAATACTGTTTTATTTAGCCCTTTTCCTCTTATAGTAACATGATTTACACCATCTAACGATAAACTTTGGCGTAAAGAAAAATGCCCTTCTTCTATTTCTATTACCGTGCTGTCTTTTGCTAATAAAAATTTTGAAAGAATTTCTTGCTCTTTGCCTTCTATATAATTACGTTCTGGGTTATAACTAGGTAATGGTTCTGAGCTTACTATTAAGTACGTAACACCAAGTAGTAAAACCACACCTAGTAAAAAATAAAGTATTTTTCTCATAGTAGTTTTCTGTAAAATATTGGCAGTAAGGTACTAAATTATAAAGATTTTTTTATACGTTGAATCTAAAATTCATCATGTCTCCATCTTGAACGATGTATTCTTTTCCTTCTACAGATAATTTACCCGCTTCTTTTACTTTCGCTTCCGTACCTAAAGCAACATAATCGCTGTATTTAATTACTTCTGCTCTAATAAATCCTTTTTCGAAATCTGTATGAATTACACCTGCTGCTTGTGGTGCTGTATCTCCAACATTAATTGTCCAAGCTCTTACCTCTTTAACACCTGCTGTAAAATATGTTTGTAGTTTTAATAATTTATAAGCCTTTCTAATTAATTTAGAAGCTCCAGGCTCTGTTAAACCGATATCATCTAAAAATAGTTGACGCTCTTCATAATCGTCTAACTCATTAATATCTGCTTCTGTACCAACTGCTAAAACAATAATTTCTGCATCTTCATTCGCCACAGTTTCTTTTACTCTATCAACATATGCATTTCCAGAAACAGCAGATTTCTCATCTACGTTACACACATATAAAACAGGTTTTGAAGTAATCAATTGTAATGTACTTACAAACTCTTCTTCTTTTTCTGTAAACTCAATAGTTCTTACAGATTCCCCCTTTAATAATGTTCCTTCTATTTTTAATAAGGTTTCTAATTCAGCTTGCGCCTCTTTATTCCCTGTTTTAGCATTACGTTTTACTCTTTCTAAACGCTTTTCTACAGTTTCTAAATCTTTTAATTGCAATTCAATGTCAATGGTTTCTTTATCTCTAATAGGATCAATAGTCGTATCAACATGAATAATATTATCGTCATCAAAACAACGTAATACATGAATAATAGCATCCGTTTCTCTAATATTAGCTAAAAACTGGTTTCCCAATCCTTCCCCTTTACTTGCTCCTCGAACCAATCCTGCAATATCAACAATCTCTACAGTTGCAGGCTGCACTCTTTCTGGATTTACTAACTCTTCTAACTTCTCTAATCGTTCATCTGGCACATTTACCACACCAATATTTGGTTCTATTGTACAAAAAGGAAAGTTTGCACTTTGCGCTTTTGCATTCGATAAACAATTAAACAGTGTTGATTTTCCTACGTTTGGTAATCCTACAATTCCAGCTTTCATCCGATCTTTTTATTGATTTTTTGCGAGTGCAAATATAGTATTTTGATTTAAAAAAAGCACTAAATTATAAACACAATAAAAACAGTTATTTTAACAAAAAATTAACATTAACATATTTTTCACTACATTTACATCAAAATAATGTCTCATTTATAATGAAAAAACTGTCTGATGAATTTGTATGGAAAGCTCTTAAAGAAGGTGATTTAAAAGCGTTTTCCATTCTTTATAAAACCTATCAGCCAAGGTTATATAATTATGGTTTAAAAATCTCTGGAAATATTCCAGTAACAGAAGATACCTTACAAGACTTTTTTATATATGTGTATGAACACCGAGAAAACCTTAGTGATTTAGACTCAATTGCTCCCTATTTATTTTCATCTTACAGAAGACACCTGATAAGAACCTTGAAAAAAAGATCTAAAATTGTCTCCTTTGATGAGATGGATGTTAAAATTATTGATATTCAATTTACACCTGAAGAAATACTGACACATCAAGAAAGCGAAACTTTTAAAGACAAAAATATTTCTATTTTGCTCAACAAACTCCCGAATCGACAAAAAGAAGCCATATATTTAAAATACTATTCGGGGTTAAACACCAATGATATCGCAAATATTATGGAAGTAAATTATCAGAGTGCGGCAAACACAATTCACAAGGCCATAAAAAATTTAAGAGAAGAAGTTTCTATACTTGAACTATTAAATTCTTAATTTCGCAAATTAGAAGGGTATGTTTTATATATTAGATACTTATTAAGAATACAGGTACATAGAAAAGAGCAAAAAAAATTGAATTATTTTTAAAAAAATGGCTAAAAAAAATTACAATACAATTGAAGACTTCCTTTTAGACGAGTCTTTCAATAACTGGAGCAAAGAAAATAGACTTACTGATGTTGATTTTTGGGATGAATGGATTGCCTACAACCCAGAGAAAAAAGAACTAGTAAATGAAGCAAAAGATATTATATTAGGAATTCAATTTAAGCATACTGAACCTAACAAAGAAAAAACAAACGCAGATTGGGCAGTATTAGAAAATATACTCAAAGCTAAAAACATAGAGGAACAAAAAAAACAAGCACCTAATTACTTTCGTTTTATAGGTATTGCTGCCTCTATTTTATTATTGGTTACATTAGGAATATATACATTGAATCCTACAAAGGTTGTTTATAAGACTGCTTTTGGAGAAGTTCTTAATTTAAAATTAAAGGACGGTAGTTTAGTGACATTGAATTCAAATTCTTCTATGTACTATTATGAGAATAACAATCGTAAAGTTTGGCTTACAGGTGAAGCATTCTTCGAAGTAGATAAAAAAGAAACTACGAATGCTAAATTCTGGGTTATTACTGATGATTTAAAGATTGAAGTCTATGGAACTTCTTTTAACGTAGATACAAAACATGAAAAAACAGCAGTCTTTTTAGAAGAAGGAAGAATTTGGTTGGCGCTTAAAAACGGAACTACAAAAAAAATGATTCCCGGAAATTACCTCTCTTATTCTGCTAAAGAAAATACAGTTCTTGATGAGAAAAACAACTTAAATTCACACTTAAAAACCTCTTGGAAAAACGGATCTATCACTTTTGATAAACTTTTTCTGAAAGACGCCATTAAAAAAATTGAAGAAACTTATGGTATCAAAGCAGCTTTTAAAGATGAAGAGAGTAAATATAAAATCATCACTGGAGCAGTACCAATTACAAATTTGGATATTTGTTTAAAAGCTATTGAAAAATCAGTGAGTGTACATATTGAAAAAGTAAACAATCAGTTAATCATCAAAAACAGAACAGAAAACTAAACGTATAAAACTACTACACTACTTCATGCTAATTCGTAAAAGTTCTTTAAGAATATGTTTAATTTTCATGACCATAATTTCTTTTTGGAACTCTATTTCTGCTCAAAACAAAAATGAAATACTTTTTACAACTTTATTAGACACTCTAAGCAACAGGCATCAAGTATTTTTTACATATAACTCTGCTACTTTTGCAAATAAGCTGATCAATAAAACAACTATTGATAATAAAAATTTACAAGAAACCCTTGCTATTCTTCAAAAAAATACTCCTTTCCACTTTGATTACTTAGGAAACAAATACTATGTGGTTTACACTAAAGAAGATTACGAAATACATCGTAAAAAAAATAAATCTTCTAATTCTCCTTACTTTGCCGTTCCTTTTATTATTCAAAATTCACAAAATTCCGTTAAGGGGGTCATTATTGACACCAGTGGTAATCCCGTATCTAATGCTGCAATAATCCAAAAAGAAACCTTAAATGGAACCATTTCAGACAGTGATGGGTTCTTTAATCTTAACACAACTACTAAATCACCTATTGAAGTAAGGCATATTGGGTACACAACAAAACAAGTAGCTTTTAACACTGATAGGTTTCTCCCTATTATTTTAGCACCAACGGGTTATAAGTTAGATGAAATTCAAATTATTGGTTCTCGGAACAAAAAAAGGAGCGCAAAAGACACCCCAATTGCCATTGATTTTATTGACCTTAATGACGTTTCTGACTCAGGAGAGCAAGTAGATATAAATCAGCTTTTAGAGAATTTCATTCCCTCTTTTAACGCTACAAAACAATCGGGAGCAGATGGTGCAGACCATATTGACCCTGCAACAATAAGAGGTCTTGGTCCAGATCAAACCTTGGTACTTATCAACGGAAAAAGAAGACATCAATCTTCATTAATTAATTTATATGGAACTAGAGGAAGAGGTAATTCAGGAACCGATTTAAACGCCATTCCAACATCAGCTATAAAAAGAATTGAACTACTTCGAGATGGCGCTTCTGCCCAATATGGCTCTGATGCTATTGCAGGCGTTATCAATATTGTTTTAAAAGATGCTACCAATCAATTATTAGTGAACTCTTCCTTTGGTTTTCACAATGCAAATTCGGATACTGAAAAAAACAATTCGAAAAACAGGTTTGACGGAGAAACGTATAAATTAGGAATCAATTATGGCGTAAAAATCAAAAAAAAAGGATTTATTAATTTCTCTTCAGAAATCATCTCCAACAATCACACATTTAGATCAAGCTCTTTACCTCGTGAAAAATTTGGTACTGCAGCTGGCACAAACTATAGTCTATTTTTTAATTCAGAAATCCCCATAAATAAAAAAATAAAATTCTATTCCAACGGAGGGTTTAGCAATAAAAACACAGAAGCTTTTGCATTTACAAGACTTAAGAATAGCGAGAGAAATGTACTTTCCATCTATCCAAATGGCTTCAATCCTATTATAGCATCAAAAATTAACGACCAATCACTTTCTGCTGGTTTCTTAGCAACTGTTAAAAAATGGAATATTGACATTAATAACACGACCGGAGTAAATAATTTTAAATATCAAATTAAAGAAACTTTAAATGCTACTTTAGAAAATCGTTCTCCTACTGAATTTAATGCTGGGGGTCATAAATTGATACAAAACACAACCGGTATTGATTTCTCAAAACATACTAAAACGTTTCTTAATGGTTTAAATATTGCTTTTGGATTGGAGTATAGATTTGAAAACTATATTATATTTTCTGGAGAAGAAGGATCTTATGCTGCATATGATATACATGGTAATATTGTAACAAAAACAACTCCTACAGCTAATTTAATAACTCACAATGGAAAAGTGAGACCAGGGGGCTCTCAAGGCTTTCCAGGATATACTCCTCAAAACGAGGTCAATAAAAATCGTTCAAATTTTAGTGTGTATGCAGATACAGAGTTTGACTTTACAAAAAAATGGATGGTCGGAGCCGCACTTCGTTTCGAAAATTACAATGATTTTGGAAATACCCTTAATTACAAATTAGCAACTAGGTTCAAAGCACTTCCTTTTTTAACCTTTAGAAGTTCATTTAGCACAGGTTTTAGAGCGCCGTCTTTAGCACAAATTTATTACAATTTAACATTTACAAACTTTATAGGAAATACCCCTTCTGAATCTCAATTAATAGCCAACAACAACCCAATAGCAAGAGAATTTAATATTGATCGATTAAATGAAGAAAAAGCAATTAATGCCAGTTTTGGTTTTAATGGTAAATTAGGGAAAAACGTTACTGCAACTATTGATAGTTATTATGTAGAAATCAAAGACCGAATTATTTTAACCGGAAATTTTGATGCAAAAAATTTAGGTTTTAATGTTAATAATGTGCAATTCTTCACCAATGGTGTTGATACACAGACCTTTGGAGTGGACGTTGTTTTTAATTGGAAAAAGCAGTTTGAGAACTCAAAAATTACTATTTCCCTTGCTGGAAATATTAATGAAATGTTCATCGATAAAATTCACAATAACCAACTAGATAAAGAAACATTCTTTGGGGTAAGAGATCAATACTTTTTACTAGCCTCAGCTCCTAAAAACAAATTCAACCTATCTTTTAGATATCAACATCAAAAATTTAGCGGTATGCTATCAATTAAAAGGTATAGTAGTCAAAAATTGATTGATTGGAATATAAATAGCCCTCTTTCAGAATTTAACAATTCAACAGAAGAGCGCTTGTTGAAATCTACAGATTACTACGCCCCAAAAACAACAACCAATCTCCATTTTTCTTATAAGATTACGAATTTATTCAACTTTCAAATTGGCGCTACAAATCTTTTTAACATCTATCCGACAAAACAAAATCAAGCTACAGATAGTGGAGGCTATTGGGATGCAGTGCAAATGGGGAGTAATGGTGCCTATTTCTACACGAAGATTAACTTAAAATTATAACGTTTCAAAAAATAGTTTAAAAAAAAAGAGTATAAAATAAGAAAGTTGGTCTTATCTATATATACGTCATACTTAAACCCTTAAGATTATGGCGAAATATTAACTTAATTCTTATTTATGAAAAAATTTACACTCTTATTAATTGCTATTTTTAGCATAAGTCTCACATTTGCTCAAAGCACTGTGACTGGAACAATTACTGACACAGGTAAAGACGTTTTACCAGGTGCAAACATTGTAGAAAAAGGTACTCAAAATGGTACTTCAACAGACTTTAATGGTCAATTTTCTTTAACAGTAAAGGACGGAGCTGTTTTAGTAATTAGTTTTGCTGGTTATGAAACAAAAGAAGTTTCTGTAAACGGAAAGACTACTTTAAATATTGTTTTATCCGAAGGATTAACTTTAGATGAAATTGTTGTAACAGGATCAAGAACTCCTGCTAGATCAAACACTAAAAGTCCACTTCCTATTGATGTTGTATCTGCTGCCGATTTAATTTCGACAGGTCAAACTTCTTTTGATAAGGCGTTACAATACAAAATTCCATCATTTAACACAGTTCAAACTCCTGTTAATGATGCGACTTCTTTATTAGATCCATATGAAATTAGAAATATGGGACCAAGTAGAACGTTAATATTAATTAATGGGAAACGTAAAAACTTAAGTGCTTTATTATACACACAAACTTCACCAGGACGTGGAGAAACAGGTTCAGATATTTCTGGAATTCCAATTGATGCAATTAAAGATATTCAAGTATTAAGAGACGGTGCATCTGCACAATACGGTTCTGATGCAATTGCTGGGGTAATTAATATTATTTTAAAAGACAATGCTAATGGAGGTTCTGCTACTTTAAGAACAGGAATAACATCTGCAGGTGATGGTGAAATGTTTGGTGTTAGCGTAAACAATGGTTCTTCTATTGGTGATGACAAAGGATTTGTTAACTATACTGTAGATTTCTCTAAAACTAGTTTATCAAATAGACCTGGTACTGTAGATGCTGCAGGTGAAGCTGGTGACTTTGGTGCTAATATTGCTGATGTTCAAGAATTTTTATCTCGTCATCCAGACGCAGGTAATATTAATGGTGCTCCAGAAACAGCAGCAGCAAAATTTTTAGTAAATGGTAAATATAATTTGAGTGAAGAATCAAATTTATATTTTAATGCTGCTTTTATCAATAAAAAAGTAAACTCTTTTGCAAATTATAGAACTCCATACTGGAGAACTGTTTCATCTTTTCCTTATTTAGCTGACTTCTTTCCTGGAGATCACCCAACAAACGCTGGTGGTTATGATGGATATGTACCAACATTTGAAGGTGATTTAAATGACTATAATGCTACAGTTGGTTTTAAAAGTGTTATTAATGACTGGAATGTTGATGCAAGTTTTACTACAGGTGGAAATTCTCAAACATATAAAGTAAATCAGTCTCATAATAGAAATGAAGTATACTCTCCATCTACATGGGTTGATGCAAATAACAATGGTACTGTTGATGCAGGAGAACTTACTGAAGGATCTCAATTATATAGAGAGAATAGTAAAAAATCTTTCGATCCAGGAGGAACAGGATTTTATCATAATGTAGGAAACATAGATGTTTCTAAAATTGTTTCAAAAAACTTAAGTGTTGCTTTTGGTACAGAGTTTAGATATGAAACTTTTGAAGTTATTGAAGGAGAATTAGGTTCTTATGACGGTGGTGGTGCAGATTCATTTGCAGGAAATAGCCCAGAAAATTCAGGTAAATTTACTCGTTATAACTTTGGTGGATATGCTTCATTAAACTGGAATCCAACTGATAACTTAACTTTAGATGGAACAATTCGTAGTGAAAACTATTCAGATTTTGGAAATGCATTTGTATGGAAAGCAAGTGGTGCTTACACCATTAATGATAAATACACATTAAGAAGTTCTATTTCTACAGGATTTAGAGCACCAACATTACACCAAATTTATACTCAAAAAGCACAATATAGTTTTGTGCCAGGACAAGGAATTCAAGTAGGTGGTTTGGTAAACAATGTATCTTCGCAAGCAGGGTTATTAGGTATACCTAAATTAAAGCAAGAAACTTCTACTAACTTTACGCTTGGTTTAGGTGGTAAAGTAAATAGAAACTTGAGTTTCACTGTAGATTACTATAGTATTAATGTTGAAGATAGAATTGTTTTAAGTACAGAGATTACACCTCCAAACTTACCAGCTTTTGCAGGTTTATCTGATTTAAGCTTTTTCGTAAATGCATTAGACACAAAAACTTCAGGTTTAGATGTAGTTATTGGATATAATAAGATAGAAATGGGTAATGGTTTATTAGGTTTTAACTTATCTGGAAACTATACAATCAAAAATGAAAGAGACGGTGCTGTTAAAAACCCAGCATCTGTTGCGGCAACTGGACAATCTGTAGTAAATGCAACGCAAGAAGCATTATTCTTTACTTCTAGACCAAAAACGAAATGGATTTTAGGTTCTACTTATGATATTAATAAATGGGGATTATCTTTGAATAATACTTATTTTGGAAAAACAACATTTAAACAACAAGGAATGAGTTCTGATTTAAGAACAGAATTTACTCCAAAGGTTGTAACTGATTTAGGTATTAACTTTAATGCAACTGATAAAATTACAATTGCTTTAAATGTAAACAACTTATTCAATGTGTTACCAGAATGGGGATTCAAAGCTGAAAACGCTGCAGGTACAGCTATATTAGCAGATCCTGCTCAAGTAAAAAACCAATCTAACCTGATTACTTTTAACCAACGTTATTCTCAAATGACATATGATGGTTATCACTTTAGTCAATTAGGTACAATGTTTAACTTATCATTAAACTACCAGTTTTAAGTTTAATTAAGTTTTTATAATTATTTGATTATTTGAAATAATACCTAAACCTATACTATATAGGTTTGGGTATTTTTTTTATATATATTTAATAAAAAAAATTATGCAAAGTCTTTACACTAATGGATTTGAACATATTTATGATAATATGTATCAGACTTTTATAAATTATGAAGAAGAATATGCTTTTTACTCAAAAATACTTGATACCTATCACAAGTCTTCAGTTTTAGAAATTGGGTGTGGAAGTGGAAATTTAGCCAAAATATTCATAGAATCGCATATAGATTATAAAGGGTTAGATCTAAGTAATGATATGATACAACTATCTGAAAGTAAAAATCCAACAGGGATATTTATTAAAGGTGATATTGTGGATTTTAAACTCTCTAAAAAAATAGACTCCATTATTATTACAGGAAGAACAACCAGTTATCTTTTAACTAATAACGATATTTATAGGGCTTTAAAAGCAATTCACACAAATTTAAACCCTGGAGGAGTATTAAGTTTCGATTTTATTGACGCCACAAGGTTTTTCACAGAAATTACACCTCAAAAAAGAACACAACACGATGCAACTATAAACGCTATAAAATACACTAGGAAAAACTTGATGACTCCTAATAAAAAATTAGATAACTTTATGTTTGATTGGGAGGCTACATATTATCAGGAAGAAAAAGGTGTTACTAAAAAAATAACTGAAGATAATTCTACTGTCAGAGCATTTACTAAAAATGAGTGGGAACTGTTTTTAAAATTATCAAATTTTAAGTTATTAGAAATAATAGATAGAAAAAGCTATGCTTTTGACACGTATGTAATTGTCGCTCAAAAAATGTAGTCATCTCTTTTAAACTTTACATTAAAAATTATGTATTATCATGTTTAAAAAGTTGCTTAGATAACAATTTTTCTTCTGTCACAACAACCAGCTATATCTACTACTCCAACGGTTCGTTTAGTTGTAGAAAAAAGAGGTGTTTTTACCTTGTGCTTTTCCAATAGATAAACAATGTTCATTCCGCTACGTTTGGAGGTTATACAATGCTAGCTTTCATATATTAATTCATTTAAAATTCTCGTCTGTATCTATCGCTGTTTTTATAGTTAATAATTCTCATTAAAGATATTATTTGTATCTTGTTTAACAATTAATTAACTTAATTCTTTAACTCATGAAAAAAATTACACTCTTATTATTCTGTGCTATTTTTAGTCTTAATTTTGCCGCAGCCCAAAACAAGGTTTCTGGTACAGTTACTGACGCAAACAACGAAACTCTACCCGGAGCAAACATCATTGAAAAAGGCACCCAAAATGGTACTTCAACCGACTTTAACGGAGCCTTTTCTTTATCCGTAAAAGAAGGAGCTGTTTTAGTAATTAGTTTTGCTGGTTACGAAACAAAACAAGTTTCTGTTAACGGAAAAACCAATTTAACCATTATCCTGTCTGAAGGATTACATTTAGATGAAGTTGTTGTTACTGGAAACAGAGCAAAACCGAGAACTATATTAGACTCTCCAGTACCAATTGACAATATAAGCGCTAAAGAGCTAAAGGCTAGCGGACAAACTTCAATTGATCATATGTTGACGTATAAAATTCCTTCTTACAATGCTTCTAGTCAAACCGTATCAGATGCAACTGCGCATTTTGACCCGGCTGATTTGAGAGGATTAGGACCAAGTAGAACCTTAGTTTTAATTAATGGAAAACGAAAAAATCAAAGTGCTTTAGTCTATGTAAATGATACTCCTGGAAAAGGTGAAGTAGGAACAGATATGAAAAGTATCCCTACAGCAGCTATTGAAAGAATAGAGGTTTTACGTGATGGAGCATCTGCACAATATGGATCTGATGCCATTGCAGGAGTTGTAAACATTATCTTAAAGAAAAATGTAGAATACACCACTGTCTCTTTGAACTCTGGTATCACCACAGAAGGTGATGGACTTACTTATGGAGCTGATGTAAACTCTACGCTTAAAATAGGCGACAGCGGGTATTTAAATTACACGTTCGCTTATGAAAACCAAGACAAAACAAATAGAGCAGGAACTCCAGGAGGAGATGGATTATTTGGTGTTATATTTGGAGATCCTTCAATTTTAAACGGTACACATCCCTTTTTAGTAGACAACCCTGATATGGGAATGACTGTTGGTCAACCAAAAGTATCAAAAACAGATATCTTTGTGAATGCAGGAATGCCTTTTGATAATGACAAAGGAGAATTTTACACCTTTGGTGGTGTTTCTATTAGAAAAGGAACAAGTTATGCTTTGTACAGAACTCCTTACTGGGTTCCAGATCCACATAACTTACTGCATGATGCAGGAACTGAATATAAAGGATTTCAACCAACCTTTGAAACAGATATTAGTGATGTTACTTTTGGTGCAGGAGCTAAATTTGAATTGTTAGGGTTTAAAGCCGACTTGAGTGCGATGTATGGCAGCAATAGTGTTGACTATATGATAGGAAACACATTAAACCCTTCTTTAGGTGCAGCAAGTCCAACAACCTTTAATGCTGGAGGATATAAATTTAGCAATATTGTTGGAAATCTTGACATGAGCAAAACAATTAATCAAATAAGTATTGGTTTCGGTATGGAAGTAAGACAAGAACGATTTGAAGCAATTGCCGGAGAATCTGATTCTTATACTGGTGGTGGTGCGCAATCATTTCCTGGTTTACAACCAAGTAACGCAGTGAATGAGACACGTTCAAATGTTGGTGCTTATGGAACTATGGATTGGGACATTTCTGACAACTTTCTTATTGGAGGTGCCCTGAGATATGAGAAATATTCTGATTTTGGAAGTAATACCTCATGGAAAATTAACTCACGTTATAAATTTAACGAAAAGACTGTAGTAAGAGCTTCATATAGTAATGGGTTTAGAGCACCTTCTTTACACCAAACTTACCTGAGTAATATCCAAACACTAGTTTCTGGTGGAACGATCTCTAATCAAGGTACATTTAACAATGTTAGTTCAGTTATTAGAGGACTAGGTATTCCAAAATTATTTGCTGAAACTTCGAGTAGTCTTTCTACAGGTCTTACATTAAAACCGTCAAGGAATTTTACGATGTCTATTGACTTCTATAACATTAAAGTAGATGATCGTGTATTATTTTCTGGTGAAGTTGGATTTGATGGAGACAACACTACAACAAATGCTGTAGAGCAGGTTTTAATAGACAATGATGTAACCAGTATTAAATTCTTTGTAAATGCAGTAAATACTGAAACAAACGGAGTTGATTTTGTAGCAAACTATAGAAATATTGAGGCAGGAGAAGGGAAATTAGGTCTTTCTTTTGCAGCAAACTTTAACAAAACTAAAATTGTTGGAGACATTGCAACCCCTTCTGCTAAATTAGCAGGATATGATATTTTTAATAGAAAAGAGCAAGCAAGAATTACATCTGCAAGACCAAAAACTAAAATATTATTTGGTGCAGACTACAGTAGAAGTAAATATAACTTTGCCTTAAACAACACCTATTTTGGTGAAGTGACTTGGCAACATGCAGCAGACGTTTCAAAAGATCAAACTTTTGCAGGGAAAGTAATTACAGATCTACTTTTTGGATACACCTTCTCAGAAAAAGTATCCGCTAATGTATCTGTTTTGAACTTGTTAAACGTATACCCTGATGAAATTGATACCAAAGGTGATTTTGTAACAGACTTAGGTGGTCGTTTCAAGTATCCTTGGGAAGTAAATCAATTTGGTTTTAGTGGTACGATTGTAAAAGCAGGATTGACATTTACGTTCTAATCTCAAATTACAAACTATTTCAAACAAAAAAAGGAGCGTTTTAAACGCTCCTTTTTTAATGCTATTCGTATAAATACCTAAATAGAAAACGCCCAAATCAAATGATTTGGGCGTTTTTTTTAATGAATCTTATTAATGGTATCTCTATTCTTCAGTATGCATAAAACGTTGCTTCTCTAACAACTCTTCTTGAGTTTCAACATTATCATCATCTGGCACACAACAATCAACAGGACAAACAGCCGCACATTGAGGTTCTTCATGAAATCCTACACATTCTGTACATTTATCTGCAACGATGAAATAAATTTCATCAGAAATAGGCTCTTGAGTATCCCCTGCATTTGCAGCTTTACCATTCGGCAAAATCACACTTCCTGTTAAATCAGTACCATCAGAATACTTCCAATCATCTGCTCCTTCATAGATTGCTGTATTTGGACATTCTGGCTCACATGCGCCACAATTTATACATTCGTCAGTAATAATAATTGCCATAGTTTTTCTGTTTCAGTTTATGTACCTTTGCGGTGCAAAAATAAGTCCAATATAATTCACAACCAAAAGAAATATAGATAATGCAACAACGAATTGATGCTTTTGTTAAATTAGGTGATTTTTTGAGTCAGTTTTCTCAAGCAGGTATTGAAGAAAAAGAGAATATTGAATTCAATGATCTGTTTTTTGAGGGGTTTAAACATCAAATTAAAATCGCCCAAGAAAAAAACTCTTGGTTTACTAAAGACAACATTCTATTTTCTCTTGAAAGCTGGTCAAAAGCATTAACTAAAGAAAACATCTCTACTTGGTTAGAAGGTCAACGTTTCAACCCAACAAAAAGCACGGTAGCGATCATTATGGCTGGTAATATTCCGCTAGTTGGTTTTCATGATTTTTTAGCTGTTTTAATCTCTGGGCATTCAGTACTCGTTAAACAATCTTCTAATGACAAAAACTTATTGCCTTTTATGGCAAAGTATTTAGAATATGTAGCACCTTCGATAAAAGGTTCTATTCAGTTTACAGAAGAGAAATTGACTGCTTTTGATGCCGTAATTGCAACAGGAAGCAATAATACTGCTCGTTATTTTGAATACTACTTTAAAGGAAAACCAAATATCATTAGAAAGAACAGAAATTCTATTGCGGTAATTAGTGGTACTGAAACTGAAGATGAAATGAACCAATTAAGTAATGATATTTTTCATTATTTTGGTTTAGGATGCAGAAGTGTTTCTAAATTATTTGTTCCTGAAGGATATAATTTTGATGCTTTTTTTAACGGAATGTATAGTAAAAGAGCACTTATTGATAATGCCAAATATGCTAATAATTACGATTATAACAAAGCTGTGTATTTAATGAGTGAGTTTGATTTACTTGAAAATGGGTTTTTAATGATTAAAGAAGATGCAAGTTATGCGTCTCCTATCGCTACCATTTTTTACGAATACTATTCAGATAGTACTCAATTAAAAGAAAAGCTAACCTTGGATGCAGATAAAATTCAATGTATTGTTTCTAATGGTTTTAATACAGAAGAAATTCAATTCGGGCAAACACAACACCCTCAACTTTGGGATTATGCAGATGGCGTGAACACCTTAGACTTTTTAGCAACTATTTAAAATAGATATACTGTAAAAAACAGCATCTTTGTATTGCAAAACAACAACACAAATCAACAAGAAATGAAAAAACATAACTTTAGCGCTGGACCTTGTATTTTACCAGACGAAGTATTAAAAAAAGCTTCAGAAGCTGTTCTTAATTTTAATGATGACAACCTTTCTTTATTAGAAATTTCGCACAGAAGCAAACCCTTTGTTGCTGTAATGGAAAAAGCAAAAAGCTTAGTTTTAGAATTATTGAATTTAGAAAATAAAGGATATAAAGTATTGTTTTTACAAGGTGGAGCGAGTACTCAGTTTTTAATGACTGCATTTAATCTATTAAATAAAAAAGCAGTTTATTTAAATACGGGAACTTGGGCCGATAAAGCAATAAAAGAAGCAAAATTGTTTGGTGAATTAAACGAAGTAGCCTCTTCTAAAGACAAAAACTACAATTACATTCCGAAAGGATATGAGATTCCAAAAGATGCTGATTACTTTCACTGTACGAGTAACAACACCATTTTTGGAACACAAATGAAAAGTTTCCCTGAATTTGATGGAGTAACTGTTTGTGATATGAGTTCTGATATATTTTCTCGTCAATTAGATTTTTCTAAATTTGATTTGATCTATGCCGGAGCACAAAAAAACATGGGTCCAGCAGGAACCACATTAATTGTAATTAAAGAAGGGATTTTAGGTAAGGTTGATCGCGTTATTCCATCCATGTTAAACTACCAAAATCATATAGATAAAGACAGTATGTTTAATACACCTGCTGTTTTTGCAGTGTATGTTTCTATGTTAACGTTACAATGGTTAAAAGACTTAGGCGGAATACCATTTATAGAAAAAGCAAACGAAAAAAAGGCAGCTCTTTTATATACTGAAATTGATAGAAATCCATTATTTGAAGGTGTGGTAGCAAAAGAAGATAGAAGTACTATGAATGCTACTTTTACCTTAACCGATGCACGCTTGAAAGACACATTTGATGCCCTATGTACAGCAGCTGGAATTAACGGGTTAAACGGCCATAGAAGTGTTGGTGGCTACAGAGCAAGCATGTATAATGCATTGCCTTTGTATAGTGTACAAGTACTTGTAGATGCAATGCAAGAATTAGAAATAACTAAAAAGTAACAAAGCAGGAAAGCTACAATGTTACAAAGGATTTTACTTTGAAACGTTGCAACATTAGTTCCTCTGAAACTCATAAAAAATGAAAATATTAGCAAACGACGGAATTTCACAAAGTGGAATTACTATTTTAGAGAAAAATAATTTTGAAGTTATCACTACAAGGGTGGCTCAAAATCAATTAGAAAATTTCATCAATGAAAATTCAATTGATGCCATTTTAGTAAGAAGCGCAACTCAAATTCGTCAAGAATTAATTGAAGCATGCCCAAGTATTAAATTAATTGGTCGCGGTGGTGTTGGCATGGATAATATTGATGTAGACTACGCTATTGATAATGGTTTACATGTAATTAATACGCCAAATGCATCTTCTAGTTCTGTTGCAGAATTGGTGTTTGCTCACTTATTCGGAATGGTTCGTTTTTTACATCAATTGAATAGAGAAATGCCTTTAGAAGGAGATTCCCGTTTTAAAGATTTAAAGAGAGATTTTGGAAACGGAACGGAGCTTAGAGGTAAAACATTAGGGATTGTTGGTGTAGGAAGAATCGGAAAAGAAGTGGCTAAAATTGCTTTAGGAATTGGAATGAAAGTAATTGCAACAGACGCACTTGTTGGTAATACAACCATAAATGTTCCATTTTACAATGGACAATCAATTGATATAAAAATTGAAACAGAACCAATATCTGAAGTATTAAAACATGCAGACTTTATTACTTTACATGTTCCTGACCAAGAAGAATATATTATTGGTAGTGATCAATTTAACTCAATGAAAGACGGTGTTGGAATTATAAATACTGCTCGTGGAGGTGTAATTGATGAAGTTGCTTTAATAAAAGCGTTAGAATCGGGTAAAGTTAGATATGCTGGTTTGGATGTTTTTGAAAAAGAACCGACTCCAGAAATTCAAATATTAATGAATCCAGATATTTCTTTAACACCACATATTGGTGCGGCTACTTTAGAGGCTCAAGATAGAATTGGTGAAGAATTGGCAGAACAAATTGTAAAACTTCTTTCTTACTAAATAAATGGCAATAGTTAACCCTTTTAAAGCTGTTAGAGCTACAAGAGATAAAGTTGCGTTGGTTTCTACAAAATCGCGTGAAATTTATACTCCAGATATGTTAAATGCAAAACTCGCATTTAATCCATATACATTTTTACATGTTATAAACCCTGGGTATAAATACCACAAACAAGATGTTCGTGGAGATTTACGTTTTAAATTAGTGCACAATAGATATTTAGAATTTAAGGAAGATACTATCTTTACACAAGATGAAACGCCCTCTTTTTATATATATCAGAAAATAACGCCTACAACTTCTTTTTGCGGAATTATTTCTGCCACTTCTGTGGCTGATTATGAAAATAATGTGATTAAAAAGCATGAAGGCACATTACAAGAAAGAGAACTTTTATTCGAAAATTATTTGAAAAATACGGGATTTAATGCAGAGCCTGTCCTCCTAACCTACCCTGATAATGATGTGATTACAAACATCATCAAAAAATATCAAAAGACGAGAGCTGAATATGAATTCTCTACGACAGATAAAGACACCCATTTACTTTGGATTGTAAATAACCAAAATGATATTGAGTTAATCACCAATACATTTAAAGAAGTAGATACTTTATATATTGCTGATGGACACCATCGTTCTACGTCATCCTGTTTATTGGCTCAAAGATTAGCAAAAGAAAACCCAAATCACACAGGTACTGAAGATTATAACTTTTTTATGAGTTATTTATTACCAGAAAGTCAAGTATCTATTTATGAGTTTAATCGATTTATAAAAGACTTAAATGGGTTTACTCCTGATGAATTTTTAATTGAATTAGACACCTATTTCAAAATTGAAAATCGTGGACAAGAATTGTATAGCCCAAGTAATAAACATCATTTTAGCATGTATTTAAATGGTGAATTTTATTCATTATACTTGCGTAAAACTAGTTATACTTTTACAGATTCATTGAGTAAATTAGATGCAGAAATTTTATATCAGACCATCTTAAAACCTATTTTAGGTATTGAAGATATTAGAAATGATTCTAAAATTATGTATTCGCAAAATAAATCTGATAGTTTAGAATTAAAAACAAAAGTTGACAGTGGAGATTTTGAAGTTTCTTTCGGAATGCTACCAACAACTATTGATGAATTAAAAAACATTGTTGATGCTGGACTGTTAATGCCTCCAAAAACAACCTATATAGAACCAAAATTAAGAAGCGCTTTAACTATTTACGAGTTTTAGCAATTCTTGAAGAATCCTTTTTAGTATGATCGCAGAAAACCTACTTCACATAAAAAATAACCTACCAGAGAATGTCTCTTTAGTTGCGGTTTCTAAAACGAAACCAAATTCAGCTATTTTAGAAGCATACAATGCCGGTCAACGCATTTTTGGAGAGAATAAAATTCAAGAAATGGCTGCTAAATATGATGCATTGCCAAAAGATATCCAATGGCATATGATTGGACATTTACAAAGTAATAAGGTAAAGTATATGGCACACTTTGTCGATTTAATTCATGGTGTTGACAGCTTTAAAACCTTAAAAGAGATCAACAAACAAGCAAAAAAACACACGAGAGTTATTAAGTGTTTGTTGCAAGCTAGAATAGCAAAAGAAGAAACGAAGTTTGGGTTATCATTTACTGATATTGATCAAATTATTTCTTCGGAAGAAATTTTAGAATTAAAAAACATACAAATTATTGGTTTAATGGGGATGGCAACATTCACAGAAAACCAAGAACAATTAAAAGAAGAATTCTCTTCTTTAAAAGGATATTTTGATCAATTAAAAATAACGAATCTACACCTTGAAACACTATCTATGGGAATGAGTGGAGATTATCTATTGGCAATAAAAAATGGAAGTACAATGGTTAGAGTTGGTAGTGCTATTTTTGGTGCACGTAATTATATTGTGTAGTTTTACACAAAAGAAAAAAAGAAGAAATTTGTACGCAATTTTAGATATTGAAACTACTGGAGGAAAATTTAATGAAGAAGGGATTACAGAAATTGCAATCTATAAATTCGATGGTCACGAAGTAGTTGATCAGTTCATCACACTTGTAAATCCAGAAAAAGAAATTCAACCATTTGTTGTGCAACTTACAGGCATCAACAATAATATGTTACGCAATGCTCCTAAATTTCACGAAGTAGCAAAACGCATTATAGAAATCACAAAAGACTGTATTGTTGTAGCACATAACTCTAGTTTTGATTACAGAATTTTAGGTACCGAGTACAATCGTTTAGGCTATGAATACAAACGAGACACTTTATGTACGGTTGAATTAAGTAGAAAATTAATTCCAGAACAGCCTTCTTATAGTTTAGGTAAATTATGCAAGTCACTCGGAGTACCAATGAGCGATAGACATAGAGCATCTGGTGATGCCTTAGCTACAATTCAATTGTTTAAGTTGTTATTAGCCAAAGATGTTGATAAAACGATCATTATAAATACGGTGAAACACTTTGATTCTAAGAAAACTTCTGAGAAATTAAATGCATTATTAAAGACAGTACCTGCTATTATGGGTGTGTATTATTTACACAAAGAAGATGGGCAGATTATTTTTATGGGGAAGGGAAATAATATCAAAAACGATATTAATAATCAATTCATAAAAACGACTAAAAGAGCAAAAGGGATTCAAGATAATACTACTTCTATAAGTTACGAACAAACAGGAAACATTCTTCTTACCAATTTAAAATTTTATGTAGAGTTAGAAGTTAACAACCCAAAATATAATTTAAGAAGTAAGAAAAAAATGCATTTTGAAGATTTTAATAGTGACAATATGTTATTGGTTGACAAAGGAAGAACCATTGATGAGCATTCAGTCATCTTAATTGAAAACAACGAAGTTCTTGGGTATTGCTTTACAAACTTAGCTTTTCAAGAAAATAAGATGGACATCTTAAAATCGATGTTGACACCTATTGAGAATAAAATCTTAGCTAAAACCATTATTAAAAATTACTTGAAATCAAAAAATGTTGCTAAGATAATTCGGTTTTAACACACTTGTTTTTTAAGCACTTCTCTTTGATGTCTTTTTTTTGGAAACAAGAAAAATCAATCATAAACAACAGACTAAATATTTCACAATACATAACTATTTATTGAATTGATAATGAAGCTGTAAATTTTATCATTCTAAAAAAATAAAATTATTGTATTTTAGCACTAACAACAAAACATAATTTTTGAAAGATCAACAACCCAAGAATTCTATAAGACATCGACTTCATGAAATAATTTATGAAGCCGATACTCCTTCAGGTAAAATTTTCGATGTAATATTGCTCATTGCAATACTTGCGAGTATTGTTTTGGTAATGCTAGAAAGCGTACAAAGTTTTGATGAAAAATATCATCACTTCTTAGATGTTTCTGAATGGGTCATTACCATCCTGTTTTCTATAGAATATATTATACGAATCGTATCCATAAAAAAACCATTAAAATATATATTTAGCTTCTATGGAATTATAGATTTACTTTCTACCATTCCTAAATACCTATCCTTAATTTTAGTTGGTTCTCATAACCTTGCAGCATTAAGAGCCTTGCGTTTATTAAGAGTATTCAGAATTTTAAAACTTGCCAGATATATTGGAGCCTCTAACAGACTCTTAGTTGCACTAAGAGCAAGCAGGGCTAAAATCGCCGTTTTTTTGTTTTTTATCGTCATTATCTGTATCATTTTAGGGACCGTAATGTATATGATTGAAGGCGAAGAAAATGGGTTTACAAGTATTCCTAGAAGTGTATATTGGGCAATCGTTACTTTAACAACAGTTGGCTATGGAGATATCGCTCCTCATACTCCAATTGGTCAATTTATTGCAAGTATTATTATGATTATGGGGTATGCAATTATTGCCATTCCAACCGGAATTGTAACTTCCGAAATAACAAAAATGGATGCCGTTCATACCAACACACAATCTTGCCCAGATTGTTTAAAGGAAAATCATAAAGATGGCGCAGAATTTTGTTATAATTGCGGAAGTAAACTCAATTAAATGACCGCTAAAAAAGAAAACCTTCTTATTACAATTGTTGGACCAACAGCAATTGGAAAAACGGCTTTGAGCATCCAATTGGCAACGCATTTTAATGCAGAGATTATTTCATGTGATTCTCGTCAATTTTATAAAGAAATGAAGATTGGTACTGCGGTTCCGTCACCAGAAGAATTAAACGCTGCAACACATCATTTTATACAGAACAGAAGTGTTTTTGAGGATTATAATGTTGGAGATTTTGAACGAGATGCTTTAGATAAAATTAATGAGCTATTTAAAACCAATACCGTAGTTATTATGGTTGGTGGTAGTGGTTTATATATAGATGCTGTCCTTAACGGATTAGACTATTTCCCTAAAGTATCCCCAGAAATTAGAGAAAACTTAAACCAAGAGCTGCTTTCTAAAGGCATTGAGCATTTGCAACAACAACTAAAAGAGGTAGACCTCGAAACATACAATACAATAACCTTAGACAATCCACAGCGTGTTATTAGAGCATTGGAAGTTTGCATAGGTTCTGGTCTTCCCTACTCTAGCTTTAAAAATAAGCCAAAAGAAAAAAGAAACTTCACCTCTATAAAAATTGGATTGAACGCAGACAGAGAAATTATGTATCGCAGAATCAATCAACGCGTAGATATCATGCTACAAAATGGCTTGCTTGAAGAAGCAACCAATTTATATCCACATAAAAAGTTAAACGCTTTGCAAACCGTTGGTTATAGAGAGTTGTTTTCATATTTTGATGGCAATATATCCAAAGAATTTGCCATTGAAGAAATTAAAAAGAATACGCGAAGATTTGCCAAACGACAATTAACGTGGTTTAGAAAGGATGCTTCAATACACTGGTTCGATTATAACTCAGCATATCAAAACGTGCTTAAAACCCTTCATAAAAGCATATAAGCTATTAAAAACGCATAATTAATTAGCAGTACTCATTGGCTTTCTTATATTTGCCAAAACTAATTAAAAATGAAAACTAAAATTACCTTATGTATAGCAGTCCTTCTTATAGGATTTACTAGCAATGCTCAAACTAAAGTAGGAACAGTAGATAGTGAATATATTATCACTAAAATGCCGCAATTTAATCTAGTTCAAGAAAGAATAAAAAGTTACGGTGCAAAGTTAGATTCAATCCACACTAAAAAGATTGCTGCTTATGACAATAAACTAAAAGCATTTAATGATGCATCTAAAACATTGTCTGAAGCTGATAAAAAGACGAAGTATGCAGAGCTTGGAGATCTAAATAAAAATGTTGTAATGTTTAGAGAAAATGGTACAAAGATGATGCAAATAAGAAAGGATGAGTTTATGATTCCTTTGTATAAAAAGTTAGCAGATGTAACTGCAGTTATTGCTAAAGAAAATGGGTATACACAAATCTTGACGACAACAGGTAATGAATTTGCATATATTGATAGCAGATTTGACATTACTAAATTAATATTAGACAAACTAAGTAGTAAAGAATAATTAAGAGTTCTTACTTCAATACAAAAGTCAGCATATTTATGCTGGCTTTTTTTTATATCAACCCTTTAGATTTAAACTCCAAATACTTATTAATTACATTAATAGATAATTGTTCTGGCTTGGTCAGAATTGTGTTTACGCCTCTTTTTTCTAGTTCTTTTACGATGAGCCTCTTGTCATAAGAAAATTTCTCAGCGATGGTTTTATGATACACTTCTTGTACATCGTTTGCTTCATTTTCAATCAATGCATCTAATTCTGTGTTTTCAAATAACACGGTAATTAATACATGTTTTTTTGCAAGTGCCAATAGAAACGGCAGCTGTCTTTTTAAGGCAGAAATATGTTCGAAATTTGTATACAAAATCAACAAACTACGTTGGTTAATTTTTCGCTTAATAGTACCATATAACATTCCGAAATCTGAATCTGAATAGTCTGTATTTATATTGTACAAGGTCTCGTTAATTACAGAAAGGTTTGTTTTCTTATTACTCGCCAACACCATATCGTTTACCGATTTAGAAAACGTTAGCATTCCGGCTTTATCATTTTTTAGCAATGCAATGTTAGAAAAAGCCAACGTTGCATTAATTGCATAGTCCAATAATTTCAATTGATTAAACGGCATTTTCATCACTCTACCTGTATCTATAATAGAATAAATAGGTTGCGATTTTTCATCTTGATATTGATTCAACATCAAGGCTCCTTTCTTTGCCGTTGCTTTCCAATTGATGGTTCTTACATCATCTCCAGCAACATAATTTTTAATTTGCTCAAACTCTAACGTATGCCCAATTCTACGGATTTTCTTTACCCCAACTGTATGTAGTTTGTTGCTGATTGCTAAGAATTCGTATTTTTTCATCTGTACATAAGACGGATATACAGCGACCATTTTATCGGCATTAAATCTAAATCTTCTAGAAAAAAATGACAAAGCTGTTGCTGCATACACATTTAAACTCCCAAAATGATATTCGCCTCTTTCAAAAGGGGTCACCGAATATTCAAACGTTTCATTGGCATGCTTCGCTACCTTTTTAACATGTGTGAAATCTCGTTTCTGAAACTGTATTGGCAATTCGTCAATAGTTGTGACTTCAACAGCAAACGGATAGTTGTTCTCTAAAGTGATTGCAATGCTATTTGCATCCCCATTAGAAAACTTTTTGGGTACTACTCTATTGGCTACAATTCCGTTTTTAAATCTAAATAACAACACAATATCAACCAAAGAAATCAGTGTAAAAGTGCTTGTTAAAAACCAGGCAACAGCTGCTAATACCGGAATCCAATACGAGAGTAAAAACACGCCCGAAAGCAGCGCTATGTAGGTAAAAAACCTGTTGTGTATATGTAGTTGCTTAAAGAATTTCAAAATTTATCTTGGTACCTCTACAGTTTGAATAATCATTTCTATCACCTTGTCTGTTGTATAGCCTTCCATTTCTCTTTCTGGCGTTAGCATTACACGATGTCTAAGCACCGGAAATAAACTCTTTTTGATATCCTCTGGAATCACAAAATCTCTTCCGTTTATGGCTGCAAAAGCTTTTGACGCCATTAAAACAGCAATACTTGCTCTTGGAGAACCTCCTAAAAACAAATGAGGATGCGTTCTGGTATTTAAAATAATCTCGGCGATGTATTTTACAATTTTCTCTTCCACAATAATTTCGTGGACTTTTGCTCTAAATCCAATCAATTCTTCTTCTGTCAATACTGCTTCAACAGCATTTTCTACCAAGGCACCTTTTCTGTTATTGTGATTGTTAATGATCGCTATTTCTTCTTCTAAATTTGGGTAGCCAACATTAATTTTGAATAAAAAACGATCCAATTGTGCTTCTGGCAATGCGTAAGTTCCTTCTTGCTCTATTGGATTTTGAGTTGCCAACACCATAAATGGTGGCTTCATTTTATATTGATTTCCATCAATCGTAATTTGCTTTTCTTCCATTACTTCAAACAACGCTGCTTGTGTTTTTGCTGGCGCTCTATTGATCTCATCTATCAACACTAAATTGGAAAAAATAGGGCCTTTTTTAAACTCAAAATCAGACGTTTTCATATTTAAAATAGAAGTTCCTAATACATCCGAAGGCATTAAATCTGGCGTAAACTGAATTCTATTAAAGGCAGTGTGTACCGTTTTAGAAAGCAGTTTTGCTGTAATTGTTTTTGCCACTCCAGGAACACCTTCTATTAACACATGTCCGTCTGCTAATAAGGCAACTAGTAATAGCTCAACAAAATCATCTTGCCCTACAATTACTTTTCGCAATTGTGCTTTAATTTTATCAATCGCTTCTTTTAATTGTGATAAATCTATTCTGTTAGAAAATTGTGGTTGCTCTTCTGGATTTGGTGTTGCTTGTGTTTCCATATATTGTTTTTATACTATGATACGTGCTTTTTAAAATTCTCAATCAACGTGTTTAAGGCTATTAATTGCTCTTTAGAAATTGACTGTGAATGCTGAATTGTTTCTATTGCTTTAAATAATTCCTGTACAGCTGCTAGGGTATTTCCACTTCTTAACGCAACGAAATTATAAAACGCTTCGTTGATGGTTGTGGTTGGCACATGCAATTGTGTTCTAATATATTCTAAAAAATAATTAATTTTATGCGTTGCGATGTTTTTATGCTCCGATTTCTCGTAATACATATTCGCAATGGTTCTTGTAAATGCTACTGTTTGATTTTTTAATGGTGTAAGAATCGGAATGATACGCTGTGTTCTTTTTCCTTTAAAAACCACAAAAAACAAGACACCAATTAATGCTGTATAATATGCCCAACGCAAATTATCTGCACTTAAAATATAATATAGTGGCGATGTTATTTTCGTTTTTCCTGTCTTGTAATAGCCATCATAAAAGAGTGGTTTGCTTTCGTCAATATACGATAAAACCGAGGCTACATATTGATGGTTGTTGTCTTTTAATAGTGCATAATTTGTAAAAGCCAACGGAAGTGTATGGAAATAAAACTGTCCTTTACCGTGTTTGTAGCGGATAAAATTTACGCCTGACGCTTCCTGTACTGAATCCGAATTTTTAATAATCAACTTCCCTAAAACCGTCGTTTTTAACGTATCTATTTCATAAAAAACAATATTGCTGTTCTTTTTATCAAACGCATAGGTAGTTGTATCTAGGTTTTTATTTAGCAATTTGTAAAAAGAACGCTCTTTAAACACATTGGTTTCCAATTGCTTGGTTGCCAAATTCAACGTGTCAATATTGGCGCCGTTGGTAGATATAAACACGTCATTTCCGCGTGCTACAAATTTTAGCAATTCATTAAATTCTTCCTTTCCGAAATTCAACTTTTCATCTACAAAAAAGTAGGTTCCGTTTTGCGTGGTGTCTTTTAAAAACTGATACGGTGGTTGATGTATCGTGCGTATTTCTGTGTCTTTAAACAACTGAGGCAACTCTTCTGTTAACACATACGTTCCATACGGAATCTTATGATTGGTTGCATAACTAGGAAACCAACTGATAGGCGTTTTCTTGCTTGCTTCCATAAAAATGACGAGCGCAAACATCGCGATA